>DASXIA010000041.1:0-10373 GCA_036488155.1 Streptosporangiaceae bacterium
TGATCAAGCCGTCTGCACGTGGGGCCAGACTTGGTAGCGAGGCAAGCGAACTCGGTGCGATCGCTGAGGGGCTGCGATGGCAAGCGACCTGGTCACCTTGTTGCTGTGCGGCGACGTGATGCCGGGCCGGGGTGTCGACCAGATACTGCCGCATCCTGGCGTCCCTGAGTTGCGGGAACCCGGTACCGGCGATGCCACGGATTATGTTCTTTTGGCGGAGCAGGTCAACGGGCCGATTCGGAGGCCGGTCAGCTTCGACTGGCCGTGGGGCGACGCGCTGCGCGTGGCGGACGACATAGCACCGGACGTGCGAGTGATCAACTTGGAGTGCGCCGTCACCCGCAGCAACGATTTCGCATCCGGCAAGGCCGTCCATTACCGGATGGAACCGTCGAATCTTCCCTGTATGACCGCCTTCAGGCCGGACGTCTGCGCCCTCGCCAACAATCACGCGCTCGACTTCGGCCGCACCGGGCTCACCGACACACTGCACTGGCTGGCGAGCGGCGGACTGGCCGCGGCTGGCGCCGGGCGTGATCTTGCCCAGGCGCGGCAGGCAGTCGCGATTCCGCTGCCGCAGGGAGGCCGTGTGCTGGTCTTCTCGTGCGGGGCAGCATGCAGCGGTATCCCCCTGTCGTGGGCGGCAAGTCCCGGCAGAGCCGGGCTCGATCTGCTAACCAGCCTTGACGACGCTGCCGCCGACAATCTCAGCGGCCGACTGCACGAGGCCAAACAGTCTGGCGACATAGCCGTCGTTTCCATCCATTGGGGTTCCAATTGGGGGTACGAGGTGCATCGCGACCAGGCCCGCTTCGCCCGCCTGCTCATCGATGCGGGGGTCGACCTGATCCACGGTCACTCCTCCCATCACCCCCGCCCGATCCAGACCTACCGCGGCAAGCTCATCCTCTACGGGTGCGGCGACTGCATCGACGACTATGAAGGCATCACTGGCTACCAGCAGTTTCGCGACGACCTGCGGCTGCTGTACTTCGCCACCCTCCAGCGCGGCACCGGCCAGCTAACAGAATTGCGCATGGTGCCAATGCAGGTACGCAAGATGCGGCTGCACCACGCCCGGCCGGCGGACAGCAAGTGGCTCGCCATGATCCTCGACCGGATCAGCCGCCCAAGCGGATCACGGATCACCCTCGACCCCGGCGGCACGCTCTCGCTGGATCTCTAATCGCGTCCCGCCCCGGTCGCGACTATGGACCTTGTCACCTGGCTACATATGAAGATGAGCGTGCCCATGGGTGAAAGTTTCAACGTCGGCAGTCGCCATGCGCAGAAGCCGGTGCGCCAGATCTGACAGAGCGCGGGCGACTGCGAGTTCCTCACCGATCTTCGTTACGTTCTCATCAGCCGGGTTGCGGCGCGCTGTTCCATGGCCGGTCAGATCCGTGCCGCCGCTGATGGGCAGACGAGCGTTGGCTTCGGTGCTGTCATCGTGCGCAGAGACAGACAGCACGACGGACCAGTCTCCTATCGTTTTCATGACTCAGACCTCTCGGGTACCAGTTGTTTGCTATCAACACTTCCCGCAAGATCGTGCTGACAAGCGCTCCGCGTCCCCACGCTCCATGGCAACGCTCTATCCGGACAACCAACTCGAATGCCGTGCAGTAGAAAGTCAGCATCCCGGCAGGGCGATGACTTGCGGCGTGCATAAGACGCCGCGCGGCGGTACCGTCCGGACATGACCGATGTCATCGACACGACATGGCTGGACGCAACCGCGCAGGCTGAGCTTGTTCGCCGCGGCGAACTGACCCCGAAGGACCTAGTCGAGGCGGCCATCGCCCGGATTGAAGAGGTCAATCCGCAACTAGACGCGGTGCTGCGTACCCGGTTTGACCAGGCGCGCACCGAGGCAGCCGGCGAGCTGCCCGATGGCCCGTTCCGCGGCGTGCCAGTGTTACTCAAGGACATTGGCTGCACGGTGGCTGGCGAGCCGACGGCGTTCGGCCTCGGGCCGCTGCGCGACCTTGCCTGGCCGGTGACGTCATACCTTGCCCAGCAATTCCGCGCGGCTGGCTTCGTCCATCTCGGCCGGACTAACGTGCCCGAGCTTGGCACAACGGTGACGACCGAGCCGCGCAGTTTCCCGCCCGCCCGCAACCCCTGGCACACCGGCCACTCGACCGGCGGATCGTCCGGCGGCTCGGCGGCAGCGGTAGCCAGCGGGATGGTGCCGGTCGCACACGCCAACGATGGCGGCGGCTCCATCCGGATCCCGGCGAGCGAATGCGGGCTGGTCGGCCTTAAGCCGACCCGCGGCAGGGTGAGTCAGGGCCCGCAGATCGCAGAGGGCTGGGCAGGCGCAACGATCGACGGCGCGGTGACTCGCACGGTACGGGACGCCGCAGCCGTACTGGACGCGATCAGTGCCCGTCTTCCCGGCGAGCCCTACTACGCCCCGCCATGGCCCGGCCCGCTGGCCAGAGAGGTCGGCGCCGACCCCCGTCGGCTCCGCATCGGTCTGCTCGATCGGCCTGGCGGCGAGGGCTTCCTTGACCACCCGGAGTGCCGCGCAGCGGTTGCAGGCGCCGGACGGCTGCTAGAGTCGCTCGGCCATCACGTCGAGGAGTCGGCGCCGGCGGTGATGTTCGACCCGGAATTCATCCACCACTTCACGCTCATCATCGCCGCCGACACCGAGACATCGATGCGCGCGTACGAGACGGCGCTCGGCCGGCCGATCGACGATGACGAGATCGAGCCGCGCAACGCGGTGTACCGGGCGATAGGCCGGACGCTCGAGGTCGTCACCTACTTGCAGAGCCGGGCCTGGCTTGGCAGCTGGGGCAGGCAGATGGCGCACTGGTGGACCGATTACGACCTGCTCGTCACGCCCACCGTCGGCGCGCCGCCGCCAGAACTCGGCTGGTTTACCGCCGGCGGAGCAGAATCCGAGGGTCAGCGAGTCGTCGGTTTCATCCCTTACACAGCGCAGTTCAACATGACTGGCCAGCCTGCGGTCAGCCTGCCGCTGCACTGGACGCCGGACGGGCTGCCGGTCGGCGTGCAGCTTGTCGCGGCCTTCGGCCGAGAGGATCTGCTGATCAGGATCGCGGCGCAACTTGAGCAAGCGGCACCCTGGGCGGATCGGCGTCCAGTAGTCCACGCATAACCCGGACTGCTGATTCCCGTGACCGGGTCCGCTGCCACTAGCGCGGAGCAACTGGCGCGGAGCAACTGGCGCGCGCCGGCAGCCCAATGTGCTCATCTCGGGCATATGAAAGGCTGAGGATCATGGACTACATTCACCTTGGCCGTTCCGGCCTGCGGGTCAGCCGCCTGTGTCTTGGCACGATGAACTTCGGACCGCTGACCGAGCCTGCAGAATCTCACGCGATCATGGACCGGGCGCATGAGCTTGGCATCAACTTCTTTGACACCGCCAACCGGTACGGCGGAGCGTTCAGCCCGCCCGGTCAGGTTGCGAACAATGATCAGTCGCATCCGGGCTGGACCGAGGAAATCATCGGCGACTGGTTCTCCTCCGGTGGCGGCCGGCGCGAGCGTACCGTTCTGGCCACCAAGCTGTACGGCGCCATGGGCGACTGGCCTAACGAGGACCGGCTATCGGCGCTGAACATCCGGCGCGCGTGCGACGCCTCGCTGCGCCGACTGAAGACCGACTACATCGACCTGTACCAGATGCATCACGTCGACAGGGACACGCCGTGGGAGGAAATCTGGCAGGCGATGGAGGTTCTCGTCGCTCAAGGCAAGATCCTCTACGTCGGCTCCTCCAATTTCGCAGGCTGGCATCTGGCGCAGGCCAACGCTACCGCGGCGGCGCGCGGTTTCTTCGGCCTGGTCAGCGAGCAGTCCATTTATAACCTGATGACCCGGCAGATCGAGCTCGAGGTCCTGCCAGCCGCGCGCACATTCGGCATCGGCGTGATCCCGTGGTCCCCGCTGCAAGGCGGGCTGCTCGGCGGCGTGCTCAAGCAAGAACGAGAAGGACGCCGCCGCCTGGCTGGCCGGGCGCAGGAGACACTGGAGCGCCACCGCGAGCAGATCCAGGCGTACGAGAACCTGTGCGACGAGATCGGCGAGCAGCCGGGCAGCGTCGCGCTGGCCTGGCTGCTGCACCAAGACGGGGTAACCGGGCCCATTATCGGCCCGCGTACTCTCGGTCAGCTCGACGACGCACAGCGCGCGGTCACGCTCAGCCTCGACGACAAGGTGCTAGAGCGCCTCGACACCATCTTTCCCGGGTACCGGTCAGCCCCGGAGCACTACGCCTGGTAACAGACCCGGTGTCATGCGGAGCGCCCTGAGGCTACAGTGCAGCGGGGCGCTCCGCTGCTGTCTGGCTGCTGGCTGTGCGGCGAAGCCACTGGCCGCGGCCCGGCGGAGCGACCACCTGGTCGTCTTCGAGGACCACGTCGCCGCGGCTGATCGTGAACCGGGGCCAGCCGAAGACATCCCAGCCGTCGTAGGCCGAGTAGCCAGCACGCGACTGCATCGCGGCGCCGTCGATCACCCGGTGTCGCTGCGGATCAAGAACGACCAGGTCGGCGTCGCTGCCGACGGCGATCGTTCCCTTGCGCGGGAACAGCCCGAACAGGCGAGCCGGGCTGGTCGAGATCAGCGACACGAACCGGCTGAGCGAAATCCGGCCCGTGCGCACGCCCTCGGAGAACAGCATCGGCAGCATCGTCTCCAGGTCGGCAACCCCCTGGCGAGCGTCGGCCACGGTCAGCGAGGAGTCAGTCTTCGCCTCCAGGGACCAGGGCGCATGGTCACTGCCCAGGGTGTGGATCGAGCCATCGGCTACAGCCGACCACATCATCTGGCGGTCGGCGGGCTCCCGCAGCGGCGGGCTCCCGATGTACTTGCCGGCATCCGGTTCGCCGAGCACCGCGGCAGTCAGATACAGATACAGCGGCCGGGTCTCGACGAACACCGGCAGTCCCCGTGCCTGGCCACGCCGGGCTGACTCAAGGGCCGCCGCCGACGACAGATGGACGATATAGATAGGCGAGCCGGTCGCCTCGCAGATCGCCACCGCCCGCTCCACCGCGGCCCGCTCGGCAGACTCCGGACGGCTCGCCGCCCAGTTCGCTACGCTGCCGCGATCCTGCGCCAGCAGTTGCTCGCCGGCGAACCGGACCAGCGCGCCGTCCTCGCAGTGCAGCAACGTGAGCATGCCGCTTCGCCCGGCCACCTGGATCGCCGAGATCACCTCGTCAATCCGTGACTCGAACTCTGGCATCGTCATGAACAGCTTCACGCTGGTGTGCCCGCCGGCCGCCAGGCCCGGCAGCTCCGCCACCGCATCCGGGCCCGGGCTCGTCAGTACCGGGTGCAGCACATAATCGACTGCGGCGCCGCTGGCCGCCGCGGCCAGGTCCCGCGCGATCGCCTCCGGCAACGACTGCCCGTCCCACGGAAACGTCATGTTCCCGACCGTCGTCACGCCACCGGCGATCGCGGCGCGCGAGCCGCTGGCAAAGTCATCGACCCAGGACGGGGTACCGGGCACCGGCGCAGACGGCAACGACAGATGAACGTGCATGTCGATACCACCAGGCAGCACCAGAGCGCCCGAAGCGTCGATCACCCTCCGGCCGCGCGGGCTGCCGCCCAGCTGGACAACCTTGCCGTCCCGGACGCCAAGGTCACACTCACCCGAGCTACCCGCCGTCACCACGGTCCCACCGCGAATGACCAGATCACACTCGATGTCAGGAATTTTCTCTCTCCTCTGAAAGATCATCGGCGCAGGTACGGCCGGGCCAGGATCGATTCTTACGTCCGGTATCTAGTCCTGGACTGCCAGGATCACATCGGACGCCTTGACGATGGCAATTACCTGCGTTCCCTCGGCCAGGCCGAGTTCGTCGGCGGCTTCCACCGTGATGGAGGCCACCAGCCGCACCCCGCCCGCGTCCAGTGCCACGTTCGCCGTCGCCTCGCCTCTCGTCACCCCGGTGACTGTTGCGTTGATCTTGTTGCGCGCGCTGAGTCGCATGGCTACTCCGATCTGCATGTGATTGAAGCCGTCGATGGCATATTTGCCCGGCCGCCGGGCGGGTGGCAAGCTCATTGCCATGACAGACGACCACGGGCACGCGGATCACGTACACGACGCCAGCTGCGCCGTAGCGCACGGCACCGCACGCGGGCCGGCCGAGGGCAAGGTGCTGGCCGCTGTCTTTGCCTCTCCGGTTGCGAGTTACCTGCTGCGTTATGGAGCCGACGCGGGCTACCGGGCTGTGCTGGTGGAGCCGGACGCCGAGCGAGCGAAGGCGGTGACGGCCGACGGCTTTGAGCTGACCGAGAGCCTGGCTGGCATCGACGCTGACAGCGCGGACGTCGTCGTCACCGATCACCACCGCCCCGAGCTCGGAGTGCTGCTGCGGGACGCGCTGGCAGCGCAAGCCCGCTGGGTCGGCATCATGGGCAACCCGCGGCATGAGGGGCCGCATGTCGCCGCGCTCACCGAGCTTGGCGTGCCGGCCAGCGAGATCAGTAAGGTGCACCGTCCGATCGGTGTGAACATCGGCTCCCGGACTCCGGCCGAGATCGCCATCGCGACCATGGCCGGACTCATCGCGGACCGCAACGGCAAGCCCGGCGGCTTCACGTTCTGACCGGTCGACGAAATCCGGGGAGAGCGAATGCCTGACGGGGCCGGTTATCCGGGAACGCCACTGGCCCGAAAGCTCGGCATCGGCGAAGGCGACGAGGTTGCCCTGATCGGCGCGCCCGAGCGGTTCGAAGACACGCTCGGGGATTTGCCGGACGTGGCCAGCCTGCACACCAACCTGGCGGACGACGCCCGCTATGACGTGATCGTGGCCTTCGTCACCCAGCGGGCTGAGCTGGAGGCAGAGCTGCCGAGACTTCGCACCCGGATGGCTCCCGCGTGCGGATTGTGGATCGCCTGGCCCAAGCGGGCCAGCAGAGTGCCAACCGACGTGACCGACCAGGTCATCCGGGATGTCGTGCTGCCAACCGGGCTCGTGGACAACAAAGTGTGCGCCATCGACGACACATGGTCCGGGCTGCGCCTGGTGATCCGCAGGGAGAACCGGGCCTGAATCAGGGTTGGGTCCGGGTGCTTCCTGATGTGCTGGCAGCACTGAAGAGCGCAGGCTAGCTGACATGAACAGCAATGCCGAGCGACCGCAACTACGGCGGCCTGCAAACGGCCGGATGGTGGCTGGCGTCTGCGCCGCCATCGGGCGGCACTTCAACGTCGACGTGACGATCGTGCGGGTGATTTTCGCCGTGCTGACGATCGCCGGCTTCACCGGGCTGGCCTATCTGGGCGGCCTGCCCCTGTACCTCGGCGGGATCCCGCTCTATCTCGCTTGCTGGCTACTGATTCCCGAGGAAGGCAGCGACCATTCCATCGCGGCCCGTTTCGTCAAGGACAGGCAGCGCACTCCGGACTGAGCGCCGCTCCTGCCAGGCGACCAGTCGGCAGGCGTCCTACTCCACCAGCAGCTCGCCCTCGAACCTGCCGAGGTCCTCCCGGTACAGCTCCAGGCCGACGCCATTGGGGTCACGGAAGTACATGCTGTCGTCAGCACCGCGGTCTGGACCCAGGTAGTCCACCCCTGCTGCATCGAGCTTCTTCTTCGCCTCAGCGAACTGGCTGGCCGACACCGAGATGGCCAGGTGCTGCACGCCGCCGATGGTCTCCTGCCAGGCCGGGTGATCATGACCAGGGAAGTCGAAAAAGCCGAGCAGGTTGTGATTGCCGATGTCGAAGAAGAAGTGGTTAGAGCCCGCGTAGTCGCGGTTCTCCACCAGTTCGACCAGCGGAAAGCCCAGGAACTCCTGGTAGAACTTGATCGTTTCCTCGGCGTCCTTACAGATCAGCGCCAGGTGATGCACACCGCTGACAGTTGTGGCCGGGCGGTCGGCTAGCGGGCGCAGATAGCGCTTGCGCAGGTCTTCCCGGCGGGCCCGGACGCGGGCAAGCTCATCGCCTTGTGGCTCTGGCATTAGCTGACTCCTTACGTCGCAACACCAGTGTGCCAGTCTTCGGGATGGATGCGACGCCTGAGCACCCAGCCGGGCAGGCCGTGCGCGTGGTCTGCCAGTTGCGTCGGCGGCACGGCGATCGTCGGGCATTGGGCATGCGCCAGGCAGTACCTGCTGACCTTGCAGGCCAGCAGACGTCGCATTGCCCCGTGCCGGCCCGCGCCGATAACCAGCACGTCACCCGCCCTGCTGGCCACGTCGGTGAGCACCAGACCGGCCTCGCCCCTGATGACCGCAGGGCTGAACGGCAGATCGGCAGGCGGCCCGCCGATGGCCAGGTCGATGGCTTTCCACAACCGGTCCCAGGCGGCCTGCTTCCAGATCTGGCGAAGCGGCGGGCACGGGCTCCGGCGGTCTGCCAGGTCGCCGCCCGGCGGAGTCCAGGCGAGCACAGGCACGAGCACCGCATTGTCGTTTCTGGCCATCTCGGCCGCGTACCGCAGGGCCTGAAGGCTCCCTGCTGATCCGCCCACGCCGACGACGACTCTCCGCACGTACACCCCAGGGCTCCTTCCCCGCGCTGAGGCTCCCAGTCAATCGCCGGAATCGCGGCACAGGCCCCGCGCTAACAGCCTCCATGCGGCCAGGTAGCCGCAGCAAACGGCATTCATACGCAAACTGTCCGATATCTCTGATTGTGACGCTGGATATCTTTTGATAGTCTCTCTCTTATCCGACAGACTCGCATGATTGTCAGGAGGCAGACCCATGCCGGATGCTCAGCTCTCGGACGCACACGGCACGCGCCGCTGGTGGGCACTCGGAGCGCTGGCGGTCAGCGTCCTGGTCGTCGGCCTCGACCTTTTCGTCCTCTCCCTCGCCCTGCCGACACTGGCCGTCGACCTGCACGCCTCCACCGGCGACCTGCAGTGGTTCGTCGATGCCTACAGCCTGGTCCTGGCGGCGGCGTTGCTGCCCGCCGGACTGCTCGGCGACCGGATCGGCCGCAAGAAGCTACTGATATGCGCGCTCGCGGTGTTCGGCATCGCGTCCCTCGCCTGCGCCTATTCGTCGTCCACTGGCGAACTCATCGCGGCGCGGGCGGTGCTGGGGCTCGCGGCCGCAGTCATCCTGCCGCTGGCTCTCGCCGTGCTGCCGATGATGTTCACTCCCGCGGAACGCCCGAAGGCGATCGCCGTCGTCGGCGGCGCGACCTTCGTGGGCTACCCGCTCGGCCCGATCCTGGGCGGCTGGCTGCTCGATCACTTCTGGTGGGGATCGGTCTTCCTGATCAACGTCCCGATCGTCGCGCTGGCCCTCGCGGCGGTGACATTCCTGATGCCAGAGTCCCGCGGCACCGGACGTTTCAGGATTGACGTCACCGGGGTGCTCATCTCCAGCGCGGGCCTGGTCGCGCTGACCTATGGCGTGATCCGGGCCGGCCAGAACGGGTGGTCGGACACCCTCGCGGTAGCCACAGTGGTCGGCGGCGTAGCTGTGCTCGGCCTTTTCGTGGCCTGGGAACGCAGTGTCAGCCGCCGCGATGGCGGACAGCCGCTGGTCGACTTGAGCCTCTTCTCCTCGGCAAGCTTTACCTGGGGGACCACGCTGTCGACGATGATCTCGTTCGCGCTGTTCGGCCTCACGTTCGCGATGCCGCAGTTCTTCCTCGACGTCAAGGGGCTCGACTCGATGGCCAGCGGGATCCGGATGCTGCCGCTTATCGGCGGCTTGGTGGTCGGGCTCGGCATCGGGCAACGGCTGCAGAGCGCGCGCAAGTCAGCTGATGGCGGTCCAGACCGGCCACCGGTGCTGGGTATGCGGCCGGTCGGCACCGGAGGGTTTGCCATCATGGCCGCGGCCCTCGCCGTCGGTACGGCCACTTCGGCCGCCAGCGGCACAGGCTTCACGTCCTGGTGGTTCGCGGTAACCGGACTGGGCCTCGGCCTCGCGATGCCGACCATGCTCAATGCCGCACTCAGCGCTCTGACGCCAGAGCGCAGCGGGTCTGGCTCAGCGCTGATGACCGCGGCCCGGCAGGTGGGCGCGACGATCGGGATCGCGGTACTCGGCACCGTGCTCAACTCGGTCTACCGCAGCCACCTCAGCGTCGCCGGGCTGCCAACAGCCGCGGCAGCCGCAAGGAACAGCGTCGGAGCAGGCGTCGAGGCCGCCGCCCGGCTCGGCTCGGCACCGCTGCTCGTGGCGGTGCATGACGCCTACGCCAGCGGAGTCGACGTCATGCTCTGGGTCTGCGCCGCGATCGCGGCCGCGGCCGCCGTGCTTGCTGCATTGTTCCTGCCGCGGAAACCGGCCCGGCTAGCTCCGGGCAGCGTGCCGCGAGACGCCGACGCGCCGGCCGCCGAGGCGCCAGCCGGCGCTGAACTTGGTACCGCCGGGGCAGAATGACTGGCATGACC
>DASXIA010000043.1:0-12153 GCA_036488155.1 Streptosporangiaceae bacterium
GTTCGGGGTCGAGCACAAGGAGTACCTCAAGCAACTGCGTACCGAGGTCGACGTGCTCGCCATGTCGGCCACTCCGATCCCGCGCACGCTGGAGATGGGCATCTCCGGGATCAGGGAGATGTCCACGATCCTGACCCCGCCCGAGGAGCGGCACCCGGTGCTGACCTCGGTGACCCCGTACGACGATAAGCAGATCGCGGCTGCCATCCGGCGCGAGCTGCTGCGGGACGGCCAGGTGTTCTTCGTGCACAACCGGGTGTCGTCGATCAACAAGGCCGCCGCCAGGCTCGCCGAGCTGGTGCCGGAGGCACGCATCGGGATCGGCCACGGCCAGATGAACGAGCACACGCTTGAGAAGGTGATGAGCGGGTTCATCGACCGGGAGTTTGACGTGCTGGTCTCGACCACGATTGTCGAGTCCGGCCTGGACATCCCGAACGCGAACACGCTGATCGTGGACCGCGCCGACGCGTACGGACTGCCTGACCTGCACCAGCTGCGCGGCCGGGTCGGGCGCGGTCGGGAGCGGGGGTATGCGTACTTCCTGTACCCGCCGGAGAAGCCGCTGACCGAGACCGCGCACGAACGGCTGGCGACGCTGCAGCAGCACACCGGCATCGGGGCCGGCCTGCACATCGCGATGAAGGACCTGGAGATCCGCGGCGCGGGCAACCTGCTCGGCGGCGAGCAGTCCGGGCATGTCGCGGCCGTCGGGTTCGATCTGTACGTGAAGATGATCGGCGAGGCCGTCCGGGAACTGCGCGGGGAAGGCCCGGCCGAGCGGGCCGAGGTGCGGATCGAGCTGCCGGTCGACGCACACATCCCGCACGACTACATAGCCGGCGAGCGCCTGCGGTTGGAGGCCTACACCCGGATCGCGTCAATCGACTCGGTGCACGACATCGACGCGGTCAGGGACGAGCTGAACGACCGGTACGGCGAAGTCCCGGTCCAGGTGGAGAACCTGCTGGCAGTCGCCAAGCTGCGGGCAGTTGCCCGGCAGGCCGGGCTGACCGACATCACGTTGCAAGGCAACTACGTCAGGTTCGCGCCAGTGGACCTGCCAGAGTCCAGGCAGGTCCGGGTGCAGCGGCTGTACCCAAGGACCGTGCTCAAGGCGGCCGTCAGTAACATGCTTGTGCCGGTGCCGAAGGCGGTGCCTGGCAGCACAGGGTCGGGTAGCACGCGGTCTGGCACCGGGCAGACGATTTCTCTCGGTGCTCCGCCGCTGCGCGATACTGAACTGCTTGCCTGGTGCGAGGAACTGATCGAGTCGGTGCTTGGCGGCCTTACGCCTGCCGGACCGGCCAGTGACGGGCCAGCCCCGGCGCGCTGACTGATGACCCTGGCCTGACCAGGGAGGACAGGGTAAGGATGAGCATCGTGAAGTCCCGCTCGTGGCTGCGGATAGCTGCTGCGGTGGCCGCCACCGGCCTCGCCGTGTCGGCCTGCGGCACCGTGCACCTCGGCGCTGCGGCGATCACCGGGAACAACCGGATCTCGTCGACAAACCTGACTACGCAGGTTGCCAACCTCAACAGCGCGTACAAGGCTGACGCGGCAAAAGGCATCAAGCCGCAGCGGGCCGTCGCCCAGGAAACTCAGCAGGTGCTTACCTGGCTAGTCCTGTTCCGCGTCTACGACCAGATCGCCGCCAGGAACAACATCAACGTCTCCTCAGCGCAGGCGCAGCGGCAGCTAGCCCAGCTGTCCACTCAGGCGAAGTCGAGCAAGGTGTCGCTGACGGAGTTCGTGTCCGCGGGCGGGGCCTTGCCGCCGGACCTGGTCCCGCAGCTGGGCCAGTACCTCGCGATCCTGTCCTCACTGGAGTACCGGATCAACGGCGGGAAGACGCCGACCACCACGGCCGAGCAGGCAAAGGTACAGACGGCGGTGGCCCATGACCAGTGCCTCGCGTCGAAGGATCTCGGCGTCACGGTGAACCCGCAGTTCGGGGTCTGGGACTACCACAGCTACTCCGTGGTGCCGGCGCCGCCGACGCTGGCCGCCGCCCCGGCCCCGTCTTCCACTGCAACCCCCGCGCTGACCAAACCGCCTTGCTGACCGCCTGGAGCGGCAGGTGATGGACGAGCAAAATCGGGACGAGGCCGGTCGCGTTCCACCGGCGCCGGTGCGCGGAACGCGCCTGCTCGAGCTCGTCCAGATCATGGACAAGCTGCGGCTCAACTGCCCGTGGGACGCCAGGCAGACGCACGCCAGCCTGGCGCCCTACCTGCTCGAGGAAACTTACGAGACCGTCGACGCGCTCGCGTCCGGTGACCAGGCTGCCGTGCGCGAGGAACTCGGCGACGTGCTGCTGCAGGTGGTGTTTCACGCCAGGGTGGCGGAGGAGCGTTCCGACGGCACCGGCTATGACATCGATGACGTGGCCGACGGGATCATCTCGAAGCTGACCAGGCGCCACCCGCATGTTTTTGGCGATCTCACCGTGTCCGGGCCGGACGAGGTGACGCTCAACTGGGATTCAATCAAGGCAGCGGAGCGCGCCGCAAGATCGGGCGGGTCCGGTGAGCCGGCCGCCCCGTCCGCGCTCGACGGCGTGCCGATGAGCCAGCCTGCCCTGTCGCTCGCGGCCCAGCTGCTCCGGCGGGCTGAGCGGGCCGGCGCGCCTGCCGAGCTGGCTGACCAGCCTGCCGGTGGGCCTGGCGTCAGCGACATCGGTCAGGAGCTGCTCGCGCTGGTCAACCGGGCGCGGGCGGAGGGCATGGATCCAGAGCTCGAGCTGCGCGCGGCCGCGCGGGCTTACGCCGACCGCGTGCGCTCCTGGGAGGGCGGTCGCTAGCGAGCCGGCGCACTGAGGCCACGCTTTGCTCGGCACCGCAGCTACTTGCAGGCTTACTGCGCCCGAAATAGGTACTTTGCCCCCACCAAACCGCTACGGTGTCGGTTTGGGACTGCCAGGCAACGGCGTGCCCGTTGCGCCGCTCGCCCGAGGCTCTACTAGGCTCCGAATCGACTACTGGCTCCGAAGCGACCACTAGCTCCCAATCGACCTGTTAGCGATTCGACCGCAGGAGTTTCACCGTGGCCTCCATTGAAGGCATATTTGCCAGGCAGATCCTCGACTCTCGGGGGAATCCGACCGTCGAGGTCGAGGTGGTACTCGACGACGGAAGCCTCGGCCGTGCGGCGGTGCCGAGCGGCGCGTCGACCGGCATCTTCGAGGCGGTTGAGCTCCGGGACGGTGGCGAGGAGTACGGCGGCAAGGGCGTCAGCAAGGCCGTCGAGGCCGTCATCGACGAGATCCAGCCCGAGCTGCTCGGCTACGACGCCGACGACCAGCGCATGATCGACCAGGACATGATCGACCTGGACCGGACGCCGGACAAGTCCCGGCTGGGCGCGAACGCGATCGTCGGCGTGAGCCTTGCGGTAGCCAGGGCCGCAGCCGAGTCGTCCGGGCTGCCGCTGTTCCGCTACCTGGGCGGCCCGAACGCCCATCTGCTCCCGGTGCCGTGCATGAACATCCTCAACGGCGGCGCGCACGCCGACTCCAACGTGGACATCCAGGAGTTCATGATCGCGCCCGTTGGCGCCAGCACGTTCTCCGAGGCAGTCCGGTGGGGTGCTGAGACTTACCACGCGCTCAAGGCCGTGCTCAAGCAGCACGGGCTGAACACCGGCGTCGGCGACGAGGGCGGCTTCGCTCCCGACCTGGAGCACAACCGGGCGGCGCTCGACCTGATCGTGGCAGCGATCGGCAAGGCAGGCCTGACGCCGGGCCAGGACGTGGCGCTCGCGATCGACGCCGCGGCCAGCAACTTCCTGGAGGGCGACCGCTATGTGTTCGAAGGCGGTGCCAAGACCTCAGCCGAGATGACGAGCATCTACGCGCAGTGGCTGGACGCGTATCCGATCGTCTCGCTGGAGGACCCGCTGGGTGAAGAGGACTGGGCCGGCTGGCGGGAGCTGACCGCCGAGCTCGGCGATCGCGTCCAGATCGTCGGCGATGACATCTTCGTCACGAACCCGGAGCGGATCAGGCGCGGCATTGCCGAGAAGGTCGCCAATTCGCTGCTGGTCAAGGTCAACCAGATCGGGACCCTGACCGAGACGTTCGGCGCAGTCGACCTGGCACACCGCAGCGGCTACACGACGATGATGAGCCACCGGTCCGGCGAGACCGAGGACACGACGATCGCCGACCTCGCGGTGGCGTTGAATTGCGGTCAGATCAAGACCGGAGCGCCCTGCCGGTCGGAGCGGGTTGCCAAGTACAACCAGTTGCTTCGGATCGAGGAACTGCTCGGTGACGGCGCCGCGTACCAGGGCCGGGCAGCGTTCCCCCGCTCGGCGGCGCAGGATCAGTGAGTCCTGCCGGGGCTGCGGGGCGGACAGGCGCGCGTGCGACGAAGCGCCCGAAGCTCACTGGCCGGGCGGCCGTACTGGCGATCGTGCTCTGTGCGATAACGCTGACCCTGGCCTACCCGGTTCGCGAGTACATCGCCGACCGCCGTCAGATTGACCAGCTAGCGGTGTCGAACGCCCGGCTCGCGCAGCAGGTCAAGCACCTGAGGGCAGAGGCACGCTCACTGGCCTCGCCTTCGGTCATCGAGCAGGAAGCGCGCGATGAGCTGCACATGTGCTTCCCGGAGCAGACCTGCTATGAGGTCATCCCGCTGGCCAGTCCGCGTCCCAAAGCGGCAGCCAAGCCTGCTGGGTCGCCATGGTACGGACGGCTATGGGAGTCCGTGCAGAAAGCAGACCAGAGCCCGGCTAGGTGACCAGATGACCGAGCCCGACGGCCCGGCGGATATCTCGGTGCCCGCTGAAGACGACCTGGCTGTCGTTGCGCAGCAGCTAGGCAGGCCGCCACGGGGAGTTATGTCAGTCGCGCACCGCTGCCCGTGCGGCCTGCCGGACGTGGTACAGACGGCGCCACGGCTGCCCGACGGCACGCCGTTTCCTACCCTGTTCTACCTGACCTGCCCGCGCGCGTGCGGCGCGATGAGCGGTCTCGAGGCCGCCGGAGTGATGCGCGAGATGACCGCACGGCTGCAGTCGGACCCGGCGCTGCGAGCCCGCTACCTGTCGGCACACGAGGATTACCTGGCCCGCCGCGATGAGGCAGCCAGAGCTGCCGGGCTGCAGCCACTGCCGCCCGGCACCCAGAGCGCGGGTGGCATGCCAGACCGGGTGAAGTGCCTGCATGCGCTGGCCGCGCACGCGCTCGCAGTGCCAGGGGTGAACCCGCTGGGCACCGACGCGCTGCGCCTGGCCGGGGAGTGGTGGCACGCTGGACCATGTGTTAGCACGGCGTCGCAGGCAGCTGACGCCGAGCGGAAGGCGGACTGATGACCAAGCGCGTGGCGGCCATCGACTGCGGGACGAACTCGCTGCGGCTGCTCATCGCCGATGTTGACGTGGCGCGGGGCACGCTGACCGACATCGAGCGGCGGATGGAGATCGTCCGGCTCGGGCAGGGCGTGGACGCCACCGGCATGCTTGCGCCGGGGGCACTCGACCGCACGCTGCGCCAGCTGGGCGAGTATGCCAAGCAGATCGCCGCCGCGGATGTCACGGCGGTGCGGATGGTTGCCACCAGCGCCACCAGAGACGCCAAGAACGCCGCGGACTTCACGACCGGTGTGCAGCGCGCGCTCGGAATAGCCCCCGAGGTCATCAGTGGCAGCGAGGAGGCCCGGCTGTCGTTCGCCGGCGCGACCGCCGAACTGGCAGCGGCCGGCCCTCAGGCCGGCTTGCTGCCGCCCTACCTGGTGGTCGATATCGGAGGCGGGTCGACCGAATTCGTCCTGGGCGGGAACGGGCTCGAAGCGGCAGCTGACCTTGCGGCCATCTCGGTCGACATCGGCTGCGTCCGGCTGACCGAGCGGCACCTGCATGCCGATCCGCCGACAGCGGCGGAGGTCCAGGCTGCAACTGCGGATATTGACCGCGCGCTCGATGATGTCGCGGCGGCCATCGCCGTGCCGGATGCCCGTACGCTGGTGGGTCTGGCCGGATCGGTAACGACCGTGACGGCGATCGCGCTTGGCCTGCCCTTCTATGACCCGGCCCGGACGCACCACGCGAGAATCGCAGCTGGGGCAGTGCACATGGTGACCGGTCAGTTGCTCAGCCAGACGCGCGAGCAGCGGGCTGCCATCGGGCCGATGCATCCCGGCCGGGTGGACATCATCGGAGCTGGCGCGCTCGTCCTGGACCGGGTCATGGAGCGGTTCGGGTTCGCCGAAATGGTCACCAGCGAGCACGACATCCTCGACGGCATCGCCTGGGCCCTTGCCGCCCGTGGCCCCGGCTGCAGTGCCTGAGCGCTACGTCAGGCCGGGCAGCGGCTGGCCTGGTGACCCGGCGACGGTCTCGACGCCAGTGGCGCGCACTGCGGCTGACGTCCGCGCGCTCGCCGCCAGCGCCGGCTCGCTAACCGAGGTCTCAGCCCGCGAGTCTGTCTGCCGTGCCTGCGACCGGCTGGTGCGCTGGCGCGAGGAGGTCGCCGTGACCAGGCGCCGCTCCTTCGCGCACGAAACATACTGGGGCCGCCCGGTGCCGGGCTGGGGCGACGACCAGGCATCGATCCTGATCCTCGGTCTGGCGCCAGCCGCCCACGGCGGCAACCGGACCGGCCGGATCTTCACCGGCGATCGCAGCGGCGACGTGCTTTTCGCTTCGCTGTGGCGGTGCGGCCTCGCCGCGCAGCCCGAGTCGGTAACGGCCGGCGACGGCCAGCGGCTCATTACCGCGCGCATGGCGGCTGCGGTGCGCTGCGCACCGCCGGCCAACAAGCCGGAGCCTGCCGAACGCGATGCCTGCGCCCCCTGGCTCGCGACCGAAGTCAGGCTGCTCCGTGACTCGCTCCGGGTTGTCGTGTGCCTCGGGCACTATGCCTGGCAGGCGCTGTGGCCGCAGCTAGCGGGCGGCGAGTACGCGGTGCCGCGACCCAGGCCGGCCTTCGGTCATGGCGTCGAGGTCCCGGTTGCATCCACTGCTTCAGGCCAGCCTGCCCTGACTGTGCTCGGCTGCTACCACCCGAGCCAGCAGAACACCTTCACCGGCAAAGTCACCGACACCATGCTCGATGCCGTATTTAGCCGGGCCAGGGATCTGTCCCGGTAACGGCGGCTCCGGCGTTCCCAGACTCGCCGCTCGGCACCCGGGTCGAGGGCGCGCTAAGTCCCGGGATTACCCAGGGTTAATCCCAATGGCGTATTGGTCACTCGGAGTATCACAGTGCGAAAGTTCGCACTCATTAGGTACCTGACATTGGCAGAGAAACGGTCTGAGTAATTCTCTTATCTAGATCGTAAGATGGGTGCGGGGTATCATCACAATGCCCCCGTAGCCCAAGGGAAGAGGCGGTCCCCCTAAAAGGGTCCCCAGTGTCGGTTCGACTCCGACCGGGGGTACGTTGACCTGCGGCTTTATGCGTTTGATATCGGATTCGGCGTGGGCGGCCTATGCTGATCAGCCATTCAGGCGGCCTCGATTGTTTCGCCAAGTTCAGCCGGAATTAGCCGCGCGGCAACCAGCGCCTGATTGCACTAGATTAGCGCGCTCGGCTACTGTGCCCGGTACCAGCCGGAATGGCAATTTCGGGCAGCACGCAACTGCCCGGCGCAGTGCGCCGGGAAACGCCACATCGGCTAAGATGCCACGTTTCGGAGTCATCACCCACTCACGTCCGGTCCGGCGCGGTCGACCGTAATCCTGATGATCAGGCGTTTGTCTTTGCGCATCGCCTCGCGGTACTCAGCCCAGTCCGGGTGCTCGCCCGAGATCCGCCGGTAGTAGTCCTCGAGGATCGGCATGGCCGCCGGCAGGTGTATGAGCTCCGCGTTGCCCTCGGCCTGGACCCACTCGCCGAAGAAGCCGTCGTTCAGTACGCATAGCGAGGCCCGCGGATCTCTGGCCAGGTTCTTCGCCTTGATAGCCGTCTCCCTGGTGCTGATCAGCACGCGGCCGTCATCGTCTACTGCTGCGACTACCGGCGAAAGCTGCGGACGGCCATCTGACCTGGTGGTCGCCAGAACTGCCCGCGGATGGGTGGACAGGAAGCTGGTGGCGCGCCCGACGTCCACTTCAGGCGTCAGGCGCCGTTGAGCCTGGTGCGGCGCTGGACCTCGTACTCGTGCACGATCGCGCTGGCATAGCCGTGCGACAGTCCGTGCTCGTCAGACAGCCAGTTGGCGCGTTCAGAGCATCGCAGGAACGCAGGCCCGGATTCAAGACGGCTGAACCACTCTCGGAGTTGGAGTCCGGTGACGGACGGGATGCGGGCGATCAGGTTCTGATGCATCTCCGGAGAGTGGGTCAGGGACAATGCGCACCTCCAGGGCCAGGGAGAGTCCTTGGTGTCGAGAGTGCACCACCTGGCGCGCTGTGACAACCCCCAGATGAAACCCTTCCGTAATGCCCTGTTTGACTGCGCGCCGCCTTCCGGGCATAGCACCCACATCGCCGCCCTGGCCGAACGGCCCGCTAACACAGGGGCGGTGGAGCGGGTGGACTGCGGAAGCGGGCGTAACCGTGGCCCGCGCCAGTGATCGCTCACCCGCCACGGGCCAGCCGGGCGTCAGGTGAAGCAACGTCTGCCAGCCCGCGGAGCAGTGCGCGCGCTCCACCGTGGCCAGTAGCGTTAGCTGAGGCGCTCGAAGATCATCGCCATGCCCTGGCCGCCGCCCACGCACATGGTCTCAAGCCCGATCGACTTGTCGTGGAATTGCAGGCTGTTGAGCAGGGTCGAGGTGATACGCGCGCCGGTCATGCCGAACGGGTGGCCGACCGCGATGGCGCCGCCATTGACGTTGAGCTTGTCGATGTCGATGCCAAGGTCGGTGTAGGACGGGATCACCTGGGCAGCGAATGCCTCGTTGATCTCCACGAGGTCAACGTCCTCGATCGTCATGGCCGCCCGGCTCAGGGCCTGGCGGGAGGCCTCGACCGGGCCGAGGCCCATGATCTCCGGCGAGAGCGCAGTGACGCCGGTCGACACGATCCTGGCGAGCGGGGTGATGCCGAGCTCGGCTGCCTTCGTGTCGCTCATGACGATCACCGCGGCGGCGCCGTCATTGAGCGGGCAGCAGTTGCCGGCCGTGACGGTGCCGTCCGGGCGGAACACCGGCTGGAGCTGGGCGACCTTCTCCAGCGTGGTGCCTGGCCGGGGCCCGTCATCGGCAGCGACGACTGTGCCGTCCGGCAGGGTGACTGGAGTGATGTCCCGCTGCCAGAAGCCGTCAGCGAGAGCCTTCTCGGCCAGGTTCTGCGACCGGACGCCGAACTCGTCCTGCTCCTGGCGCGTCACGCCGCGCAGCTGGGCCACATTCTCAGCGGTCTGGCCCATCGCAATGTAGATGTCAGGGACCTTGCCGTCCTCGCGCGGATCGTGCCAGTTGAAGCCGCCCTTGGCCATGTCCTCGGCCCTGGCCTCCGCGTCAGCGAAGACCGGGTTTTTGGTGTCCGGCGCGCCGTCGCTGCTGCCCTTGCCGAACCGGCTGACGGTCTCGACGCCCGCCGAGATGTAGATGTCACCCTCGCCAGCCTTGATCGCGTGGAAGGCCATCCGGGTGCTCTGCAGTGACGACGAGCAGTACCTGGTGATCGTGGTGCCGGGCAGCGTGTCATAGCCGAGCATGACCGCCACCACCCTCGCCATGTTGTAACCCTGCTCGCCGCCGGGCAGCCCGCAGCCCAGGATCAGGTCGCTGATCTGGGCGGGATCCACCTGGGGAACCTTGGCAAGCGCTGCCGTCACCAGCTGCGCCGTGAGGTCGTCGGGGCGGATGGTGGTAAGCGATCCCTTGAAGGCCCTGCCGATGGGCGAGCGGGCGGTGGCAACGACGACGGCCTCGGGCATGACAGCTCCTTGAATCTCTGTCCGCTAACCCCGGTAGTTAACTCGACAGTAGCTTGTGTAACAGATCATGCCACCGCTAGCTTCCCCGGTGCTCTCTCTGGCTGGTCTCGATGTCCGGTACCGTCGGAACTACGGTCCTGACCTCGGCGAACGACAGCTGCGCGGGTTTATGCGGCACGGCCACTAATACGGACAAATACCCAGAAGGCGGCGACACGATGCAGGTGCACGACTCCCTGATCGATCTGGTCGGGAACACTCCGCTGGTTCGACTTCGTAAAGTGACCCGCGGCCTGCCCGGTGACGGCGCAGGGCCGGTCGTGCTCGCCAAGGTCGAGTATTTCAACCCGGGCGGGTCGGTGAAGGACCGCATCGCGCTGCGGATGGTCGAGGCAGCGGAGAAATCGGGCCAACTCAGGCCGGGCGGCACGATTGTCGAGCCCACTTCGGGCAACACCGGCATCGGGCTGGCCATCGTGGCGCAGGAGAAGGGCTACCGCTGCCTGTTCGTCTGCCCGGACAAGGTCAGCCAGGACAAGATCAACGTACTGCGGGCTTACGGTGCTGAGGTCGTGGTCTGCCCGACAACCGTCTCGCCGGATCACCCGGACTCCTATTACTCCGTCTCTGACCGGCTAGCCAGAGAGACGCCGGGCGGCTGGAAGCCGAACCAGTATGTGAACCCGCAGAATCCGGAGTCGCACTATCTCGAGACCGGCCCCGAAATCTGGGCTCAGACCGAGGGCCGGATCACGCATTTCGTCGCCGGGATCGGCACCGGCGGCACGATCTCTGGCACCGGCCGGTACCTCAAGGAGGTCTCCAGCGGCCGGGTGAAAGTCATCGGCGCCGACCCCGAGGGCTCGGTCTACTCCGGCGGTACTGGCCGTCCGTACCTCGTCGAGGGCGTCGGCGAGGACATCTGGCCGGAGACCTACGACAAGAACATCTGTGACCAGATCATCGCGGTGAGCGACGCGCAGTCGTTCCTGATGACCCGCCGGCTGGCACGTGAAGAGGCGCTGCTGACCGGCGGATCATGCGGCATGGCGGTGGTGGCCGCGCTCCGGGTTGCCGCATCAGCACAACCGGATGACGTGATCGTGGTGCTGCTCCCCGACGGTGGCCGCGGGTACCTGGCCAAGATCTTCAACGACGAGTGGATGGCCGACTACGGTTTCCTGACCGAGGAGACCACCGAGCCACGGGTCGGCGACGTGCTCGAGCGCAAGGCGGGTTCCGCGCTCCCGGCGTTCGTGCACGCGCACCCCACCGACACGGTCCGGAACGTGATCGCCAGCCTCCGCGACTTCGACGTGTCGCAGTTGCCGGTGCTGAGCGCCGAGCCGCCAGTGATGGCGGCAGAAGTCGTCGGCTCGATCGTGGAGCATGACCTGCTGGACGCGCTGGTGACCGGGAAGGCCGCGCCCGACGACGAGGTAGCCGGGCTGATGTCGCCGCCATTGCCCTCGGTCGGGTCGGGCGAGCCGGTCAGCGTTGCGGCCCGCGCGCTCAGCGTGGCGGGTGCCGCCGTCGTGCTCATCGACGGCAAGCCGGCCGGAGTCATTACCAGGCAGGACGTTCTGACCTTCTTGTCCGGCGAGCAGGGATAACTGCCGCGGCCGGAAAGCGCGCGTTCCGGATGCGGTTTCCCGGTCCTGAAATAGCCGGTCCTAAAATAGCCGCCTCAGTCCTCAGTGAGGCACGCGCAAAGGAGCGCTTCATGCATAGCCGCGACTCGTTCGAAACCCTGGCGATCCATGCCGGCCAGGAACCAGATCCGGCTACTGGCGCCGTAGTGCCGCCGATCTACCAGGTCTCGACGTATAAACAGGACGGAGTCGGCGGGCTGCGCGGTAAGGAAGTCGGTGCGGCGGCGCGCTGGATCGAGGGATATGAATACTCGCGCACCGACAATCCGACCCGCGGGGCGCTCGAGGAGTGCCTGGTCGCGCTCGAAGATGGCGCGCGCAGCCTGGCGTTCGCGTCCGGGATGGCGGCGTCCGACTGCCTGCTGCGGGCCGTATGCAAGCCGGGCGACCACGTACTGATCCCGAATGACGCCTACGGCGGAACCTTCCGGTTGTTCGACAAAGTGCTGACCGGGTGGGGCGTCAGCGACCGGCCCGTGGCGATGTCGGATCTCGCGGCCGTGCGGGCCGCTCTCGGAGAGCGCCCGGCGCGGCTGGTCTGGGTGGAGACACCGACCAACCCGCTGCTCGGCATCGCTGACATTGCCGCGCTGGCTCAGCTGTGCCGCGACGCCGGCGCCGTGCTGGTGGTGGACAACACGTTCGCCTCGCCCTACCTGCAGCAGCCGC
>DASXIA010000147.1:0-8236 GCA_036488155.1 Streptosporangiaceae bacterium
AGCAGCGACTAGGGGCCAGCGCTTGGTCAGGCGGCTGCGTAACACGGCGACCGGCCGCGAAGTGGCGGGCCTGAGTACTGACGAGATCATGGCGCTGCTCCGTGGCGAGTGACGCAGCGGTAGGTGACGCAGCAGTTGGTACAGCGCCGGGCAGTCCAGCGACCCTTGTCGATTCCTGTGTGTTGCTCGATCTCATCACCGGCGACGAGCAGTGGGCCGACTGGTCTGCTGAGCAGGTCGCGCGGGTTATGGACGAAGGAAAGGTAGTGATCAACCCGCTGATCTACGCCGAGGTATCGGTCGGTTACGAGAGTGTCGAGGAGTTGGATGACCTGCTAGCGCCGGGCGATTTCGTCCGCGAGCCGTTGCCTTACGTAGCCGGTTTCGCTGCAGGGAAGGCGTTCTTGCGGTACCGGCGAGGCGGTGGCGAAAAGCGATCGCCGATGCCCGACTTCTATATCGGCGCGCACGCCGCAGTAGCGGGATACCGCTTGCTGACGCGCGATACACAGCGATACCGGACCTACTACCCGACCGTCGAGCTCATCGCACCTGATCCGGCCTGATCCGGCCGATAGCGGCCAGTCTTGTAACTAACCTGCCTGAGCTTGGTAACCGATCGGGCTGGCGAGAGCGGCTAGTGCGGCGGTGGTGACGATCTCGGCGTAGCGGTCAGGCCTCAGGCCGGAGTTTCCGGCCATGCTCTTAAAGAATCCGGGCTGGCGCCGCTCCGCAGCCGCGATCGGAGGCCAGCCGCGCCATCGCCTGCGTCATCTGACCAGCCGACGGCGGGGGCGGCAGGCCGGCGCCGCCGGTGTACTGGAAGGCGTCGAGAACGAGTTCGACGAACCGCCGCCAGGCATCTGGCGCGTCCGGGCCCGTGACGTGTGCCACCGCCGCGTTGGCGATCAGTACGAGCAGTAGGTCCTCGGGCGCGAAGTCAGGCCGCAGCCGCCCTGCGGCCTTGGCGCGCGCGACGAGCTGGGCGACGTGACCGTGCGCCTCAGCCCGTAGCCGTTCCACCTCCTCGCTGGCCGGCAGGGTCATCGAGAGCAGGTCGCTGAGCCCCCGGTCGTTCGCCTGCAGTTCACATATCCGCCGAACCAGGCCAGCGAACCCGTCCCATGGGTCTGGCTCGGCCAGCGCCTGGCATGCCGCATCTTCGTACTGGATGACTTTCTCGATCAGGGCGGCAGCGACGAGCCGCTCGCGGGTCGGGAAGCGGCGGTAGAGCGTGGCGATGCCGACGCCTGCTCGCCGTGCGATCTCCTCGAGCGGCGCCCGCAGTCCTTGCTCGGCGAAGACCTGGCGGGCCGCCGTGAGGATCGCCACCCGGTTGCGCGTCGCGTCAGCGCGCAGCCCGCGCTCCGCCGGGGGCAACCCTGGCTCGGCCACCGGAACGCAGGGTTCGGTCGCGGGCGCCACCGGGTCTGGAGCGTGCAGTGGCCGGTCAGCTTCCGGGCGCACAGCGGTCACCGTCGCCGCGCTCGCGGGACTTGCGGCTGGCGCCGCGTCGGCTTCGACGTCCGGGCTGAACTGGGCGGATAGCCGCATGCCCTCATGCTAGGGGACGCGAACCGTATCTGGTCCGGCTCTTTGAAGAGGGCCGGCATGGTTCCCGCGGACGCTGCGTCCCCCAGGCGTCGCAAGGGGCGTGAGTTCCCGTGCGTGACCCCAAGTAGGGCCGTCGATCGGTAACTGACGCCGTTCAAAGCCCCGCCTCAGTAGTCGAGCAGTGACCGCATGGCCGCGACGACCTTCGCGACGGTCGGGATCACCTCATCCTCCAGAGCGTCGGCGAACGGGAGGGGCACGCAGGCGGCGGCGACGCGCCGGACTGGCGCGTCCAGGAACTCAAAACCCTCGTCTGCGACGATGGACGCGACAGTGCCGCCCCAGCCGCCCTGGTAAGGGTTTTCCTCGACGATCAGCAGCCGGGACGTGCGCCGGACTGAGGCCAGCACGGTTGCCATGTCCAGCGGGATGAGGCAGCGCAGATCGATAACCTCCGCCTGCACGCCGGAGCCGGCAAGTTCGTCGGCAGCGGCCAGCGCGAGCGGCACTGTCGAGGCCAGCGCGACCACGGTGATATCGGCACCAGACCGGACGGTAGCGGCCTGGCCGAGCGGCACGACATGGCCGGCCGGCGGTGCCTCCCCGCGGCTCGCGAACAGGCCCTTGTGCTCGAAGAACACCACCGGGTCGTCAGACCGGACCGCAGCCGCGAGCAGGCCGACGACATCGGCGGGGGTGGCCGGGGCGACAACCTTCAGACCGGGAACGGCCGCGGCCCAGTTCTCAGTGGCCTGAGAGTGCTGGGCTCCGAAGCCGAGCCCACCACCGTTGGCGGTCCGGATGACCAGCGGCACCGTTACCTGGCCGCCGGTCATGTACCGCATCTTGGGTATCTCATTGGCCAGGTAATCCCAGCAGCAGGCGAGGAAGTCCGAGAACATGATCTCGGCCACCGGGCGGATCCCGGTCATCGCGGCGCCCATCGCCATGCCGACGATGGCCTGCTCCGAGATCGGCGTGTCACGGACCCGGTCGGGCCCGAACTCGGCTAGCAGCCCGACGGTCGTCTTGAAGACGCCGCCCGCCGCGCCGATGTCCTCGCCCAGGCAGACCACGGCCGGGTCGCGGCGCATTTCCCTCGACAGGCCCTCGGCAACCGCCTCGCGATAAGTAATCAAGTCCGCCACTGGTGCCCTCCGTCTGCCCATACGTCGGTGAATGCCTGAGCTGGGTCCGCTGCGTCAGCGGCTCTGGCTTCCGTCACCGCGTCAGCTACCGTCTTGGCGGCCCGCTCTGCAGCCACGGTGATCTCGTCCTCGGCGACGCCGAGCTCGGTGAGCCGCCCGGCGGCAACATCGAGCGGATCGCGAGCCAGCCACTGCGCGACTTCCTCGGCCGGCCGGTAGGCGGCCGGGTCGGTCCGGCTGTGGCCGAAGTGCCGGTAAGTCTGCGCCTCCAGCACGGTCGGGCCGTCGCCCGCCCTGGCGCGGTCCGCGGCCCGCCCGACCGCATCGGCCACGATGACGACGTCGTTCCCGTCGATTACCTCAGACGGCAGCCGGTAGCCGGCCGCGCGGTCCGCCGCCGGGTGCTCGACTGCGGTGACCGAGCCGATCGGCGTGTACTCCATGTAAAGGTTGTTCTCGCAGATGAACAGCACTGGCAGTGACCAGACCGAGGCCAGGTTGAGCGCTTCGTGGAAGGCGCCGATGTTGGTTGCGCCGTCGCCGAAGAACGCCACTGCTACCTGGTCGGTGCCGCGCAGCCGGGCCGACCAGGCCGCACCTGCCGCCAACGGCAAATGCGCCCCGACAATGGCGTACGAGCCGAGCATGCCGGCTGAGGCCTTGGTCAGGTGCATCGAGCCGCCTTTTGCCTTGCACACGCCGGTCGCTTTGCTCATCAGCTCGGCCAGGCACTCGGCCGGAGTTGCGCCCCTGGCCATGGCGTGATGATGGCCCCGGTAGGTGGCGAAGACGTAGTCGTCGGGCCGCAGCGCCGAACTCGCGCCGACCGCGACTGCCTCATGCCCGGCCGCCAGGTGCGTGGTGCCCTTGACCAGCCCGGCCAGGAACAAGTCGTGTGCCGCCTTCTCGGTGCCGCGGATGATGGCCATCTGCTCGTAGCAGCGGAGCAGTTCGGCAGCGTCCATGCTTGCTGTCATGCGTCCTCACTCCGGTCGGTCCCGGCTGTGTGCTCGGTCTGGTCGGGCCGGCCAGCCATCTCGCCGCGCCCCGCGGCGGTATTGAGATTGGACTGGCTCTCTCGCAGCGTGTCCAGCGCGCCGCCGGCTGTCCAGTACTTGCGCCCGGCGACCAGCAATTCCTCTGCCGGGAACTTGGTAATGACCTCGCACCCGTCGGCGGTGACGACGACCTCTTCCTCGATCCGCGCGGCCGACCAGCCATCGGCGGCGGGCCAGTACGTCTCCAGCGCGAACACCATGCCCTCCTCCAGCGGTTCGGGGTGATCGAGCGAGACCAGCCGGCTGAAGATCGGCTTTTCCCAGATCGACAGCCCGACTCCGTGCCCGTACTGGAGCGCGAAGGCAGCCATCTCGTCAGGGAAGCCGAAGTCTTCCGCCCGCGGCCACAGCGACACGATGTCACCGGTAGTCACTCCGGGCTTGACCATGGCGATCGCCTGGTCCATGTAGTCACGGCAGCGCACGTAGGCATCCCGCTGCGCCAGGGACGCGCTGCCAACTGCGAACGTCCGGTAATAGCACGTCCGGTAGCCGTTGTAGCTGTGCAAGATGTCGAAGAACGCCGGGTCGCCTGGCCGGATCAGCCGGTCGGAGTACACGTGCGGGTGCGGCGAGCAGCGCTCACCGGAGATGGCGTTCACGCCCTCCACGTACTCGCTGCCTAGGTCGTACAGCACTTTGGACACCAGGCCGACGCATTCGTTCTCCCGCACGCCCGGCCGCAAGAACTCATACAGCTCCTGGTAAGCCGCGTCGACCATCGAGCAAGCGTGGGTCAGCAGGCTGATTTCATCCCGCGTCTTGATGCGCCGCGCCTCAAGGAATACCTGCTGGCCGTCGACGACTTCGATTCCTTCGTCGCGCAGCGCGGCGAGCACTGGAATCTCTGCCACGTCGACCCCGACTGGCTCACCGGCCAGCCCGTGCTCGCGCAGCACCTCGGCAACCTGAGCGGCAACTTGCTGGGCCATTCCCGCATCCGGGTGCAGCGCGCCGCGCAACGTGGAAATGCCGGCCCGCGCACCGGTCGATCGTGCGCCCTCTGGTGTCGGCGGACCTTCGGTGTAATCCAGCCACGGGTTGTACAGCTGATGATGGCGTGCCGCCGAGCCGAAGTCCCAGACAACCGGCTTCCCGCCGCGGGGGAGCAGCGCGAAGCGGACGAGCTTGTCCATCCCCCAGGTGCCGATATGCGTCGCCGTCATGTAGCGGATGTTGCCGAAGTCGAAACTCAGCAGCGCGGCCAGCGACGACGCCTCGAGCTGCGCTGTCAGCCGGGCAAGCCGCTCGGCCCGCAGCCTGCCGAGGTCCACGCGCTGTTCCCAGTCCACCGCATTCGCGCCGTAGGTGTGAATCGCCATCGCCGGTCACCTCTCGTCCGTGGTCAAGCTCAGCAGCCGCTCGGCAGTTCCGCCGAGCAGCAACTGCTCGTCTTCTGCAGGCAGGCCCAGTGCCCTGATCTCCTCGACTGGCCGGTCTGTCCCCAGGTCGAACGGCCGGTCCGAGCCGAGCAGCACGTGGCCGGCGCCGGCGAAGGCGACAAGGTCAGCCAGCACGGCGGCGTCATGGGTGAGGCTGTCGAAGTACAGCCGGCGCAGCGAGTCGTCCGGCCCGCACGCACTGCCGGATCGCGCTTCCGGCCGGACCGCGAATGCGCGACGCAGACGGCCGCGGAGCGCGGGTAGTGCGCCGCCGCCGTGCGCCAGCAGAATCCTGAGCCCCGGGTGGCGCTCAAGCACGCCGTTCACCACCAGCTGGGCCGCTGCGATTGTCGTCTCCAGCGGGTTGCCCACCGAGTTCCACAGATAGCCGCCGTGCAGGCCGGCGATGCCAAGCCCGGTCGTCGTCGGGTGCACGAACACCAGCGCGCCGGTGTCCGCCGCGGCCTCCCAGAACGGAGTGAACTTGTCGTCGCCCAGGTAGCTTCCGGCGACGCTGGCCGGCACTTCCACTCCGTGCATGCCGGGCAGTGCGATCAGGTCAGCGAGCTCACTGGCTGCGAGGCTCGGGTCCTGAAGCGGAACCGCGCCGAGGCCGAAGACTCGGCCGCCGCTGTCTTGCGCCGCCTGCGCGATGCTCTCGTTCTGCACCCGGCAGATCCGCACCGCGACGGGCACCTCCGCTTGTACCGGAACCAGCAGGATCCAGGGTGAGACGAGCAGGTGGCTGACCCCTGCCGTTGCGGCCTCCGCCAGCATGACGGCGACGTCGCTGAACTCGCCGGTCACCGACGTCAGCTGACGGCCCTGGAAAGACACGACCCGCTGGCCACCGGTGACGCTCAGCTGCGGGCGCCACGGCTGCGGTACCGCGCCGGTCAGCATCCCGGCCGGGATGACGTGGCAGTGGCAGTCGAGGATCACCGGTAATCCAGGATCACGCAGCCGGCCCGCGGTGGTTAGGCCCGTGGTGGTTAACACCGTCCTGGCCATCAGCGGGCGGTACTGCTGCGGGCTGTGCTGCTCTGGATCGGGTGGCCGCGGGCTGTGCTGGTCCGGACTGGGCAGTTCCGGGCTGGCTTGTTCCCGAACTGCCGCCCAGGTACAGCATGCCGATCTCAGGATGCTCGAGCACCTCGGTGCCGGTGCCGGTCAGCCGCACCCGGCCGTTCTCAAGCACGACCCCGCGTCCGGCGATCCGCAGCCCGGCCCGCGCGTTCTGCTCGACCAGCAGCACCGTCTTGCCCTGGGCATTCATCTCCTGTACCGCGCCGAACACCGTGCTGAGGATCTTCGGCGCGAGTCCCATTGACGGCTCGTCGAGGATGATCACGGCTGGATCGAGCATGAGACAGCGAGCGAACTCGACCAGCCGCTGCTGCCCGCCGGACAGGCTGCCCGCCTTCTTCTTCGCCCAGTTACCGATGTCGGGGAACAGTGCCTCGACAGTGACCCGGCGGCTCGCCACCAGCGAACGGCTGCCGAGCGTGTAGCCGCCGAGTTCGATGTTCTCCGCGACCGTCATATCCGGGAACAGGCTGTGGTTCTGCGGTACCTGAACCACGCCCGCGCGCAGGATCTCCCGCGGGCTCTTGCCGGTGAGGCGCTCGCCGCGGTGCATTACCTGCCCGGACCGCGGCCTGAGGATGCCGCTGATGACCGCCAGCAGGGTGGACTTGCCTGCGCCATTCGGGCCGACGATGCAGGTGATCTGGCCCGCGGGCACGCGGAACGAGACGTCGTGCAGCACGTCTCCGCCGCCGTAGCCGGCGGTAACACCTTCGACAACCAGCGCAGCGTCAGTCATCTGCTGCCTCCGTGCCGAGGTAGGCGTCCAGGACGCGTGGATCGGCCCTGATGACCTCAGGCGGGCCGGATGCCACGACGGTGCCGGAATCCAGCACGGTCACCTGATGGCACAAGCCCATGACGAATTCCATGTTGTGCTCGACGATCAGGAACGTTCGGCCCTCGGAGTTGAGCTGGCGGATGCGATCGGCGATGTGGTGGATCAATGACGGATTGACACCGCCGGCCGGCTCGTCAAGCAACACCACAGCGGGATCGGAGACAAGCACGTAGGCCAGTTCCAGGAGCTTGCGCTGGCCGTAGGAGAGCGTGCCGGCCAGCGCACCTGCGAGGCTGGCGATGCCGGTGAACGCCAGCAGGTCCATGGCGCGTTCGCGATGTTCCCGAGTGGTCCGGCCACGATTTGCCGGGACCAGCATGTTCTCCAAGACGGTCAGCCGGGGAAAGATGCGCGTGAGCTGAAAGGTCCGGCCGACACCCAGGGAGAACACGCGCTGCGGAGACGCTGCGGTGATTTGCTGCTCGTCGAGGTAAACCTGACCGCCATCGACGCGCTCGTATCCGGTGATCGCGTTGAACAGCGTCGTCTTCCCGGATCCGTTCGGACCGATCAGGCCGGTGATTCGGCCAGCCGGGGCGGTCAGCGAGCAGTCGGCGAGCGCCTGCAGCCCGCCGAAGGACTTGCTGACCCCTTCCGTTCGCAGCGTGGCGGTCATGACCGTTTCCCTGCGGCGGGAGGCGCTGGCGGCTTGGCCGTTTGCCCGGCGCGCCGGGTCTGCCAACGGTCGCGCAGGCGGCGAATCCGGCCCGGTGTGACCCACTCGCGTGCCGTCGGCAGTATGCCCCGCGGCAGGAACAGGATCACGACCAGGAACAACGCACCGAACAGGATTTCTGACGCGTAGCCGTTAGTCTCCACCAGGGTCAGGTACTGCTGGGTGGGCTCCAGAATCAGTGCGCCGAGGACCGGCCCGGCGACAGTGCCGAGACCGCCGAAAAATGCCATCAGCACGATGGCCAGGTCAAATAGCGGGTCGAAGACCGTCGTTGCGAAGGCCTGGCCAATGAAGTACACCCATAGCGCGCCGGCCATGCCGGTGAAGAATGCCGACAGCACTAGGGCGGAGAGCTTCACCGGCATCGCGCGAACGCCGAGGCCGGCGGCCCGGTCCTCGTCATCGCGGATTGCCCTCAGTTGGAGCCCGAACCGGGAACGACGGACCAGCACTGATAGCGCCACGGCGGCCACAGCAAGAAGCATCGCCAC
>DASXIA010000149.1:0-39793 GCA_036488155.1 Streptosporangiaceae bacterium
CAGCACCAGGCCCATGATCCACATGTCACCGCCGATGCCGGGCGAATACGTCGCGTTGGTCAGCGGCGAGTACGCATACCAGCCGAATGAGGCCGCGCCGCCCGGCGTCAGGAAGCTGATCAGCAGGATCAGGCCGCCGAAGGTGAACATGTAGTAGCTCAGCAGGTTCAGCCGCGGGAAGGCCACGTCCGGCGCGCCGATCTGCAGCGGCATGATCTCGTTCGCGAAGCCCACGAACAGCGGCGTGGCGAACAGCAGCAGCATGATCGTGCCGTGCATGGTGAACAGCTCGTTGTACTGCTGGTCGGACACGATGTGGTTGTCCGGCCCCATCAGCTGCGCCCGCATGATCATGGCCATCAGGCCGCCGATCAGGAAGAACGCGAACGACGTGATCAGGTACAGGTGACCGATGATCTTGTGGTCAGTAGAGGACAGCCAGTCGGCCAGGATTGAGCCCTTGCGGTAGGGCCGCGCCGTCACCTGGGCGCCGGCGAGCGTGCCGACCGGAGCGGACTCGTTGTAGGCCGTCACTGAGCGCCCCCAGATGCGTTCTGCAGCTTCTGCTGCGCGGTAATCCATGCCGTGAACTGGGCAGGAGTCACGATCTTGATCCGGAACAGCATCCGGCTGTGGTACAGGCCACACAGTTCGGAGCACCGGCCGATGGTGTCCGGGCCGCTGTAGAGCGTGGACGTCGGATACACCTGGAAGTGGTTCGGGTGGCCGGGAACGACGTCGCGCTTGAAGTCGAACGGCAGCACCCAGAACGAGTGGATCACGTCGTTAGAGGTCAGGTTGAACCGGACCGTCTCGTGCTCGGGGATCTCCAGCAGCGGCAGATGGGCCTCGTTGTCGCCTGCGCCGAGCTGGCCGTTCCACATCGGGCCGACCTGGGTGACGCCGTTAGCCGAGTTCGCCGCCGTGTACTGGGGGTACTGGAACTCCCAGCTCCACTGGAAGCCAGTCACGTCTACCACGACGCAGCTCGGACGGCTGCACGTCGCCGACAGGTTGTCGATCCTGTTCTCGTCCCGCGCGGTGAAGTAGAACAGCACGCCGACCATGATGAACGGAACGACGGTGTACAAGATCTCGATGGGCAGGTTGTACCTGACCTGCTGCGGCACCCGGTCGCCGCGCTTGCGGTGGAACATCACCGTCCACAAGATCCCGCCCCAGACCACGAGCCCGACGGCGATCGCGGCGATCCACGAGCCCTGCCAGAGGGTGACGATCAGGTGGGCCTGGGTGGTGAGCGGGTTGCGCAGCCCGAGGTTGTCGGCCCACGAGGAGTCGCAGCCGGTCGTGACCAAAGCCAGCGCGAGAAGCGCGGCAGTGCGCGGCAGCCAGCGCCGAATCAGCCGAGCCGGTCCCCCGCGGCCTGGGGGCCCGTGCCGCTCGGCACGCGGCATCTCGGCACGGTTGTTGGGACTCACAGATGGCCTTCCCAGCAGTTAAGTCCCGGCTCCATCAGCCGGTTGAGTTCGACGTCCTACAGCCTGTCGTGGAAAACAGTACAACGCCCGGTACCGCTGACATGGGGTACCCCCGGCCTCCGCGACAATTCGTTACCCGGCCGGTGTTACTAGCACCGTGTTACCGCCACCGCGCTACCGGCCCTCGTCGCGCTTATGCGGGACCGGCACTGGCGCCCAAGCGAGCCGGCCGGGCGCCTACAGTCGGGAACGTGGCGTATTTCGACGCGGCCTCGGCCGAGCCGCTGCACCCGAGCGGCCGCGAAGCACTGCTGGCCGCCCTCGCTGACGGCTGGGCGGATCCGGCCCGGCTGCACCGCGAGGGCAGGCGCGCCCAGATGCTGCTGGAGCAGGCCAGGGAGGCCGTAGCGGCCGAGATCGGCTGCCGGCCAGACGAACTGTCGTTCACCGGTTCGGGCACGCAGGCCGTGCACCTGGCCGTCCTGGGCGCTGTACAGGCCAGGCAGTCCGCTGCCCGCGGGCCGGGGCACGTGGTCGCGAGCGCAGTCGAGCACTCGAGCGTGCTGAACGCGGCCGACTGGCTGGCCGGCCGAACCGGCACCGCGGTGACGCTCACCGGCGTCGACCATCTCGGCCGGGCAGACGTGGCCGAGTTCGCCACCGCCGCGGCGCGCGAGCGCACCCTGCTGGCCTGCTTGCAGTCCGCGAATCATGAGGTTGGCACGCTCCAGCCAGTGGCTGAGGTGGCGGCCGCCTGCCACGAAGCGGGCGTTCCCCTCCTGGTGGATGTCGCTGCCTCGGCTGGCCGCCTGCCGGTACCGGACGGCTGGTCGCTGCTCGCCGCCAGCGCCCGCAAATGGGGCGGCCCGGCCGGCGTGGGCCTGCTGGCAGTGCGCAAGGGCACTCGATGGCGCGAGCCGTTCCCGTCCGACGACCGCGAAAACCGGCGCGTTCCGGGCTTCCCGAACGTGCCCGCCGTGCTGGCGGCCGCGGCGTCGCTGACAGCAATGAGCCGGGAACGCCCTAGTGCCGACACCGCGCTGCGCGCTCTGGTAAGCCGGATCCGCTCGGAAGTACCGCGGACTGTGCCAGATTCCGTGGTCTATGGCGCCCCGGACGCCCGGCTGCCGCACATCGTCACCTTCTCCTGCCTGTATGTCGATGGCGAGGCACTGGTCACCGAGCTGGACCGGGCGGGCTTCTCAGTCTCGTCTGGCAGCGCCTGCGTCGCCGACACCCGGCAGCCCAGCCACGTGCTCGCCGCCATGGGCGCGCTTACCCACGGCAACGTGCGGGTATCGCTCCCCCGTGACGTCACTGCGGCTTCGGTTAGCGAGTTCCTCGAGGCGCTACCGCCGATCGTGGCAAAGGTGCGCGACACTGTGAGGGCAGCCAATGCCGCCTCGGCCTAGGATCCAGCGACACCGCCAATCGCCTAAGGAGGTAGCCGCGTGAGCCGCCAGCAGCGGAGCGCCCAGCCGGGCCCTCGATCAGGCGCCCAATCAGGCGCACAGTCCGGTGTCCGGCGGTCCGCACTCGGCCTGGGGCAGCAGCACGTTCCCCCGGCAGACCAGGCAGTGCCCGCCCAGGCAGGGCCTGCTCCTGTGCTGATCCTCGACGCGCTCGGCAAGAAGTGCCCGATCCCGATCATCATGCTGGCCGACCGGATCGGTGAGGTGCGGATCGGCCAGATTGTCGAAGTGCTAGCCGACGATCCGGCAGCCAAGACCGACCTGCCCGCCTGGTGCGCGCTGAAGTCGCACGAGTTCGTCCGGACCGCGGCGCTCCCGGCCGGCTGGTCCTTCCTGGTCCGGCGCAGCTACTAGGACGGGCGCAACTACCAATCGGGGTTGCAACCGACCGGCGCGGCGATTCGCTAGCCAGCTACTGAGCAGCGTTTCCGGGCTCATCAACGGCACGGAACCGGTCGGAGAACCGCCGGTCTGTCTCCCACCATGGCCGCTGGGTCACCGGCAGGCCCGCCTCACCAGCCGCGGCCGGCTCGTCGGCCGCCGCTGAGCCGCCGGCTGCGCCCGTGCCGACTGTGACAGTGCCGGGTGTGACTGCGACGGCAACCGCTGCCACTTCCCGCGCGTCGAGTTCAGCATCGATCGCCTGCGCGTCCGCCTCGTCCTCGCGGATCATCTGGATGAGCTGAGCTGCCAGGAATGGCAGGCCGACGATGTCGCCGAAGATCCACAGCACTCCGCCGCCGAGGACCTGACTCGTCGCCAGGTTAGGTCCCCACGGCCGGGCGAGCCCGTGGTAGTACGAGCCCCACAGCAGGCTGGTGTCCGCGATGACGGCGAGGCCGAGCGCCGCATCCCCCAGCACCTCGGCCGCGGTGATCCACAGCGCGATGACGTACGGGTACGCCTTCGGCACCGGGTCGACCCGCAGCAGTGTCCAGAAGAACACGAATCCCGGCACCAGCAGTGCGACGTGCGTCAGCTGGGCCACGAGCACCGAGCGGAAGCCGGCGACGTACCACGGCGTGAAGTAGATCAGGAACGGGGTGAGTACCAGGACGAACGTAGTGATGGCAGGGAACGTCACCAGCCGGGCAGCCCGGCTCTTGATCGCTCCGCCGAGCCACGGGCCGAACCGCGGCACCGTCTCGATGATCAGCGTCAGCGGGCGGCCCATTGCCAGGAACAGGGGCACGACCAGCAGGAACAGGATCGTCTGCACCGATCGCAGGTAGAACAGGACGGCGTAGTACACGCCGACCGACGACATCGTCGCGACAACGGCGAAACCCAGGCCGAGACCGCAGAACGCGATGCTGCGGCCGACCGGCCAGGGCTCACCCCGGCTGCGGACCCGGTGCACGCCGGCCAGGTACGCGGCGCCGAGCACGATGACGGCAGCCAGCGACCACGGGTCGACCGTCCAGGATGTGAACGCGCGGGCGAAGGTTAGCTGCGGCGGGCCATGGTAGCCAGAGGCGATCGCAGCGAGCATGGATGTCACGCTACCCCGCCAGCCGGCCAGCGGCTCCGTCGGCTACTACGCAGCGTCGTACGGCGCCCTGGGGGCGGCCTGCGGGCACACACCGACCGGCGCGTGACCGGACTGTCGCACGTGCGACCCAGCTGCTCTGGGGGTCAGCCGAGATGCGCGAGGATCTCGTCCGCGGCAGCCTGGCCGTACGACGTCGCGCAGCGGCTGGCGAGCTCGGTCACATTGAGCTTGTACTCCTGGGGGCCGGTGGATTCCAGCGCCTGCACCGCGACGAGGTTGCCAAGCTGGGCGGCGCGCTCCCGGCTGAGCCCGGCCGACTCTGCGGCCAGGAAACCGGCCCTGAAGGCGTCGCCAGTACCCGTCGGATCGTTCGGGGTCACGTCCTTTACCGGGCCGACGAGCACCGGTTCTTGTCCGGCGATGTCTACCCTGGCGCCGTCCGCACCGAGCGTGGTGACCCGCACGCCGACTTGCGCGGTCAGCTCAGCATCACTCCAGCCCGTCTTGTGCTCGATGAGCGAAGCCTCGTAGTCGTTGCAGAACAGGTAGGCGGCGCCGGTCACCAGTTCCTTGATCTGCTCGCCATCGAGGCTGGCCAGCTGCTGGGAGGTGTCGCTGGCGAACGGTATATGGAGCGCCTGGCACTGCCGGGTGAAGCTCAGGATGGCGGCTGGGCTGCTCGCGCCGATCAGGACAAGATCGATCTCGCCAGCCAGATCGGTCAGGTCGATGCTGGAGTCCTCGCTCATCGCGCCCGGGTAGAAGGAGGCGATCTGATTCAGGTCCTTGTCGGTCGTGCACACGAACCGTGCCGTATGCAGCGTGGCTGACTCGCGTACCCCGCTGGTATCCACGCCGTGCGCGTCCAGCCAGGCCCGGTATTCGGTGAAGTCTCGGCCCACGCTGCCGACCAGCAGCGGACGCAGCCCGAGGCAGCCGAGGCCGAACGCGATATTCGCGGCGATTCCGCCCCGCCGGATCTCCAGCCCGTCGACCAGGAACGACACCGAGACCTTGTCGAGCTTGTCCGCCAGCAGCTGCTCAGCAAACCGGCCGGGAAAGGTCATGAGGTGGTCGGTCGCGATCGACCCGGTCACTGCGATGCGCATCTGACGCTCCGTTTTGTCTGCCCTGCTGGCGGGCACAGGCTACACGCCTGAAGGCCGGCCGGGCGCACCAGCCGAAGGTCTACCCGCGGAGTGGGAAGGTAAGGTCCCATGGTTACCGACTGGGATCAGATCGCGGCGGCGGGTTTCGCCGTCCCTGCTGACGCCGACGTCGACGCGCTTGCGGCCGACCTGGCAGAGGCGATGGCCGATCCCGACCCGCGCATCCGCGACGGAGCCGCGTATGCGGCACTCGCGACCTGGATTGAGCGAGGCGTCCTGGACCGCCAGCTCAACTGGCTGGGCACCACCATGGCCGGCCGCTTCGGCGATCCCCGGATTCAGGCACGGACATTCGCGGCCCTCGTGCTGGCCTGGGTGATTGAGCGGGGCGCATACGACGAGGCATGGGCGCGCGCGTTCGCGGACTGGTATCCGGCCGAGACCGACCTTCGCGGCTACGACGCCCGGCTCGGCTGGCTTCATGCGGTGGCGCACGGGGCCGACCTGCTCGGTGTGCTCGGCCGCGATCCCCGGGTGCGGCCCGAGTGGATGCTTGAGCTGGGCGCGCGCCGGATGCTCGCCGACACGCAGTACGTCTGGCGCGACTCGGAAGATGACCGCCTCGGGTATGCGATGGCGCTGATCCTCGCCCGGCCTCATCTCACCATCGCCCACTCAACGGGCTGGCTCGACCTGGTCGACCAGAAATTCGCCACGGCCGAACCCGGCCCGGTGCCGCCTTATGCCAGCAACACCATCCGTACGCTGCGGATGCTCTACCTGCTCGCAGACCGCGGCGTGCGCGCCGAGGAGGGCGCGCCTGCGCAGCGGCTGGCGCACCGGGACAAGGTCATCGACCACCTGGCGAAGTCGCTCGGGGCAGTGTCCTGGTTCGCGGGCTAGACACACTCCCGAGATCACCTAGCGTTTGCAGTTTTCCGCGATAATTGCGGAAAAGTGCAAACGCTAGGTGATCTTGCAAACAGAACTGCCGCCCGGTGCGCTGTTGCGTGCCTGGCGGCAGTTCTGGATGCTGGGCGGATCAGTGGAAGGAGTCGCCGCAAGCGCACGACCCGGTGGCGTTCGGGTTGTCGATCGTGAAGCCCTGCTTCTCGATCGTGTCCACGAAGTCGATTGTGGCGCCGCCCAGGTACGGAACGCTCATCTTGTCCGTCACCACCTGGACCGCGCCGAAGTCGCTGACGACGTCGCCATCCATGTCTCGCTCGTCGAAGTACAGCTGGTAGCGCAGGCCGGAGCAGCCGCCCGGCTGCACCGCGATGCGCAGCCGAAGGTCATCACGGCCCTCCTGCTGGAGCAGGGTGCTCACCTTGACCGCTGCCGCGTCGGTGAGAACGATGCCCTGTGCGGTGGTCTCGTCCTGAACTGTCATCTGCGTTAACTCCCGCGTCGGGTGTCCCGGAATCTCTACCGGGTGGCCGCTGCCCTGTCGGCACGGCTCCGCTCTGCAGTCACAACGATAATCCCTATCCGGTGATTCCGGCGGGGCCGGCCTGCGGGCCGGGCCGGCTAGCTGGCGAACCTTCGGCGGGCCTGCGCGGCAGGGTGCGCAATGCCGGGCGGGCTGACTGCCGGGCTGGACAACCAGGCCGGCTACGATAAGGTATCGTCACTCAGACGATAAGTTCGGAGAGCGGGTTTCTATGACCATCTCAGCAGGCCAGATGCCGTCAGCCGGAGTCGCCAGCGCAGGGCGCTCGCTGCCGCTGCTGGTGCTCGGCGCGGGTGCTGACCCGGCCTCCGAGCGAGGCGTCGAGTGTCCTGGCGAGCTACCGGCAGCCAGTGACCCGGCTCTGGTGGCACGGGCCCGGGCGGCCAGGAAGACGCTTGGCGACCGGGCCTTCGTCCTGGGTCATCACTATCAGCGGGACGAGGTCATCCAGTTCGCCGACGTCACTGGTGACTCCTTCAAGCTGGCCAGGGAGGCCGCAGGCCGGCCGGGCGCGGAGTTCGTCGTGTTCTGCGGGGTTCACTTCATGGCCGAGTCCGCGGACATCCTGACCTCAGCTGACCAGAAGGTCGTGCTGCCCGACCTTGCGGCCGGCTGCTCGATGGCCGACATGGCCACCTACAACCAGGTCGAGCAGTGCTGGGACGCACTCGAGGATCTCGGCATCGCTGACCAGGTCGTCCCGGTTTCCTACATGAACTCCTCGGCCGACATCAAGGCCTTCACCGGCAGGCACGGCGGCACGATCTGCACCTCCTCCAATGCCAGCCGAGCCCTGCGGTGGGCGCTCGGCCAGGGCAGCAAGGTCCTGTTCCTTCCTGACCAGCACCTAGGGCGCAATACCGCCGTTCTCGAGCTTGGCCTGAGCCTGGACGACTGCGTCGTCTGGGATCCGCATGCGCCGGGCGAGACAGGTGGCCTGACCCCAGAGCAGCTCGGCGCCGCGACGATGATCTTGTGGCGCGGCCATTGCTCGGTCCACGGCCGGTTCTCTCCCGGCTGCGTTGCCGAGGTTCGCGCGCGCATTCCTGGCATCAACGTGATCGTGCATCCGGAGTGCCAGCATGAGGTCGTGCTGGCGGCCGACTACGTCGGCTCCACTGAGAAGATCATCTCGACCATCGAGCAAGCGCCGGCAGGCACAGCCTGGGCAGTCGGGACCGAACTGAACCTGGTCCAGCGCCTGGCTAAGGCGAATCCGGATAAGACAGTCATCTTTCTGGACAAGACCGTTTGCTACTGCTCGACGATGAACCGGATCGACCTCCCGCACCTGGTCTGGGCGCTCGAGTCACTCGCTGCCGGGCAGGTAGTGAATCAGATCACCGTAGACGAGCGGAGTGCGGCACAAGCGAAGGCGGCACTGGAGCAGATGCTGGCCCTGCCGTTACAGACAGCGGCAGCCGCCGCCTAGCTGTGCGCAGGCGAGCACTGCTCTGGCGACGGACTCCGGCGGCCGGTCAGCCGCGCGGCCCGCTGGCCTTCGATTCGGCGCGCAGCGACTCGGGCAGCGGTCAGAAGTTGTTCGGTCGCCCGCGAACAGGGACAACTTCGACCAGGCCTTCCGCTCCCTTGAAGTCGTCCGGGTTGGCGGTATAGAGAGCGAGAGCGTTGCTTCCTGCTGTTGCGGCGATCATCAGGTCCGAGGCACGACTGCGCGGCTGGCGCCCGGCTGCCCGGACCGCGGCGCAGATCTGACCGTAGAGCCTTGCTGCGGCTTGGTCATAGGGAAGCGGCTCGAAGGTCGCCTCCACATGCTGCAGTACCGCCACCCGCCCGGCGCGCTTTACTGGGTCATCGGTCGCGTGCGGCGCATAGGACAGCTCGCCTAGCGTGATCGCCGTAATCAACAGCATGCCGGGCAACTCCGCAGGGTCGTAGAGCTTAATCGCGGCGATGATGCTGGTGTCCACAACCGCGACGTCGTGAACGGTCACAGCCCGGTGCCGTCATAGGGGTCGCGCAGGTGCTGGCTGATGTTCTCGTCTAGATCGGCGCGTAGCTCTTGCGCATCGATTGCCGGAGCTGTCGCGAAAATGGCGAGAACTTCCTCTTTAGGGACCGCTCGGCGTCGACGGATCGGAATCATCCTCGCCAGTGGCTCGCCGTTGAGCGTCAGCGTATAAATGCGCCCTTGCCGTAGGCCGCGCGTGATCGACCCGGAGTCGGCCACGAACTGGCGAACGCTCACGTCAGTCGGCTGCTCAATTGCCATGACAAGACTCTACGCCGAGCGTGCCACGGTGTACCACACTCGGGTTGAGTGGCTAACCTGGGCCGACCTGATGCGCGACGGGCAACAGCAAATCCCCGGACTCCTATAGGCCCGGAGCGCCCCAGATCGGCATCCACCGGCCCAGATCCTGCTCGATCTTCAGGTCTGCCCCGAGCGCGCCGCGGATCTGCAGTTCAAGCGCGTTGTCACGCTGGTGCCCGGCGAGCGGTGCGAACGGGTAGAAGGTGCCTCGCTTGTAGAGGTAGACCAGACCGAGCGAACGGCCCCCGGAGTCCCGGAAAGCCATGATCGTGCACAGCAACTGTGGTCCGAAGCCGCCGTTCTGCAGCGACGAGTTCACCGCGTGCAGGTCCGTCACCAGACCCTCGGGGTCATCCGGGGCGTGCTGGCAGACCAGCCAGGTGAACCGGTAAGTGTCAGTCGTCACCTGGACCGGCTTGCTGCCGCCCATATTGAGCAGCTCCCGGACGTCCTTCTCGATGTCGCTGAAAGCCTTGCCCTCTGCCGCCCGGAAGCACACCGAGCCCGAGCCGGTGGGCTTGAAGTCGGTCCCGGCCTCCAGGGTCAGCGCAGCACCAGGCAGCGCGAACAGCTCATCCAGGTTCGGCGGGACCGGCTTGGTCCGTCCGAGCAAGGTGTCAAGAAACCCCACCCGTGCTTACCTCCCGTGCTACCGGCCGGGCCGCTGGGCCGGCATGTCAGAGACAGGCTGCCCGCCCAGGCCCCGCATCCGCCGGACGTTATTTGCTGAGCTGCTTGGAGATCTTGTCAAGCTCCGCCAGTCGCCGCTTGAGCGACGGGTGCGTGGAGAAAATCGTGGAAATACCGTTCTGGCCGGGTCGCAGCGCCGGGGTGAAGTAGAAGGTGTTCAGCGGCTCGGCCTCCCGCAGGTCCTTCATCGGGATCCTCGCCATGTCGCCGGTCACCTTGACCAGTGCGCTGGCCAGCGCCGACGGTTGGCCTGTCAGCAGCGCGCCGGATCGGTCGGCGGCCAGTTCACGGTACCGGGACAGCATCCTGATCAGCAGGAAGCTGATGCAGTAGACGACGATGCTCAGCAGCATGATCGGGATGATGAGCAGGGCGCTCTGGTTGTTGTTGTTCCGGCCGCGCCCGCCGAACAGCTCAGAGTAGAACGCGAACCGGACCATCAGCGCTGCCACAATCCCCAGGAACGAGGCGATGGTCATGACCGCGACGTCCTTGTGCGCGACGTGCGACATTTCGTGCGCCAGCACGCCTTCGAGCTCGTTGTCTTCGAGCTTGTTCAGGATGCCGTCGGTCGCGCAGATCACCGCTACCTTGCTGCTGCGCCCGGTAGCGAAGGCATTCGGCATCTGAGTGGGCGCAATGGCCACCCGAGGCTTCGGCATGTCCGCCAGTGCGCACAGCCGGTCAACGATAGCGTGCAGCCGCTCAGCCTGCGGGCCGTCGTTAGGGCTGACCAGCCTGGCCCCCGAGGTCCGCAGCGCGATCTTGTCCGACCAGTAATACGAGGCCAGCGCGCTGCCGATGCCGATCACCGCAGCGAAGACGATCAGCCCGCTGGGGCTCACGGTGCCGCCACCTCGGTGGCTGCCGTAATAGAGAATCAGGTACCCAAGGGCAACGCCGAAGCCGACGAAGACCAGCCCGAGCAGGAACATGGTCGCGCCCATCCGGGCGATAAGTCCGGGGTCGGACGCGTAGCGAGTGCGCGCCATCGGCGCCGCCTCCCTTTTCCGAGCGGCTGCTCAGCCGCTCATTCACTTCATTACATCTGATGCCGGACAGTGCTCAGGGCAAGATCGCGACATGTTCAGCATCTAGTTAGTCAACGGCGCGACCGCCCCGCTCGTTCCCGCCCAACTAGCGGCAAATATTGGATAATTCCGTTATGCCGCTCATTTCCGGCTAACCGGGAATCAAGCCCTCGTCAGTGAGCAGCTTACGCACCTCGTCTATCGACGCGTCCTGCCGCGGGATGATCAGCTCCGATGGCCGCAAATCATCCGCCCCGGCCGGCGAACCGACTTGCCTGACCTTGGCCAGCAGGGCTGCCAGTGCTGGGCGGAACGCAGCCTCGTCGTTTCGCTCGACTGCTGACTCCAGTGCCGCGTCCAGCCGGTTCAGCTCCTCGGCCGCTGACTCCGGCAGCTCAAGCTGCCCCTCGCCGAGGATGCGCACGATCATTCCGGCTCACCAGCCTGGGCCGGATCGGGAGCCGAGGCAGTGCTGGCTGGCTGGGCAGCAGCCCCATCACTTGTGCCGGGCTGAGCGCCCTCGATCTGCCGCGGCGCGTTCTGGGCAAGCTCGGCCTTCATCCGCTCGAGCTCCCCGTCGACACCGTGGGTGGCACCCATCCGGTCCAGCTCAGCCTGGATGTCATCGTGCGGTCCGCTGACCATGTCATCCAGCGCACCTGAGGCCATCAGCTCGTCGATCGCGCCGGCTCGCGCCTTCATCTGCTCTGTCTTGTCCTCAGCCCGCTGGATCGCCATACCGACATCGCCCATTTCCTCGGAAATGCCGGTGAACGCTTCGTTGATCCGCGTCTGCGCCTCGGCCGCGGTGTAGGTGGCCTTGATGGTCTCCTTGCGCGTGCGGAACGCATCGACCTTGGATTGGAGCCGCTGCGAGGCCTGCGTCAGCTTCTCCTCCTCGCTCTGCAACGAGGCGTACTGACCTTGCAAGTCATCCAGCTGAGTTTGGATCCCCGCCTTCCGGGTCAGCGCCTCGCGGGCCAGGTCCTCACGGCCGGCCGCCAGCGAATCGCGAGCCTGCCTGTCCAGCTTGCCAGCGTTCTGCTGGAGCTGATTGACCTGCAACTCGACGCGCTTTCGCGAAGTCGCGACATCGGCGACCCCGCGACGCACCTTCTGCAGCAACTCAAGCTGGGTCTGGTAGGAGTAATCCAGTGTCTCGCGAGGGTCTTCCATCCGGTCGAGTGCCTTGTTGGCCTTGGCGCGGAAGACCATCGTGACCCGCTTCATGACGCCCATGGGCGCGACCATCCCCTCAATCGGAAGTCCCGCTGCTGCGGCGCGTCCGGGGTCTCGGAACGCCACGGATGAGAGCAACGGTCATATTGCCGGCAGATCTTGCCACCAGCCTACGACGTAGCTGGAGCACCCGTCATCACAGACTGCCAGCGCGTCGGGCGAATCGGCCGTCCGAATACGGAGGCCCGCGGCGCCGCGGCGCCCTGGGAGGAGCCCGGCTCCTGGGCCGGGCCGGGAGCCCGGCTTCGCGCGCCGCCCGCGTCGCGCCTGAACTCACATCTCCCGGCTCAGCGCGCAGCGAGATCTGCGCCCTTCGTCCCGGTAGGCTGTAGCCGTGTTCCGACGACGCTCAAGCGCTGCACCTGAGGTGCTCGACGAGGTGCAAGCTACGCCTGACGCTGCCGACGACAACGGCAGCGCTCGCCCGGCCCGGTCAAGCGTGACCGCGCCCAAGGGCGTTCCCACGCCCAAGCGCAGCGAGGCGCAGGCCAATCGCCGCCAGCCGTATCAGGCGCCAGCCGATCGTAAAGCCGCCGCGAGGCAATCGAGGCAGCGCGACTCGGCAGACCGAGCCCGCAAGTCGGAGGCCTTGCAGCGAGGCGAGCAATGGGCCATGCCGCTGAAAGACCGGGGTCCGGTGCGTGCCCTGGCGCGGGACGTCGTCGACGCCAGGCGAGGCGTCGGCGAGTACTACATGTTCATGGTCGTCCTGCTTGTCGTGTTGCTGGTGGTGCCTGGCGCACAAACAAAGATCATTGCGGACGCCGTGGTGGTCGTCCTGCTCCTGGTGGTCATCGTCGAGGCGTGGCTGGTCGGGAACAGGGTCAAGCGGCTGGCCGCGCAGCGGTTCCCGAACGAAAGCACGCGGGGTGTCGTCTGGTATGCCGCCACCCGCGGCATCCAGCTTCGCAAGATGCGGATACCCAAGCCACGCGTCGCCCGCGGCGACAAAGTCTGAGCTAGCGCGCGATCAGCCTGCCCAGCCGCCGCCGGATGCTGCCGGCCGACTAAGTTGACCTTTCATGGAACATCGTCACCTTGGCCGCAGCGGCCTGAAAGTCAGCGAGATCGCGTACGGGAACTGGGTCACTCACGGCTCTCAGGTCGAGGAAGAAGCAGCTCTGGCTTGCGTCGCCACGGCGCTCGACGAAGGCATCACGACCTTCGATACCGCGGACGTGTACGCGATGACCAGGGCCGAGTCCATTCTGGGCAAGGCCCTGCACGGCATCCGGCGGGAGTCGGTGGAGATCTGCACCAAGGTCTTCTGGCCGACCGGCCCCGGCCCGAACGACCGCGGCCTGTCCCGCAAGCACATCATGGAGTCGGCAGCGGCTTCACTCCGCCGCCTCCAGACCGACTACATCGACCTCTACCAGGCACACCGCTACGACCACGAGACGCCGCTCGAGGAGACGCTGCGCGCCTTCGACGACCTTGTCCGGCAGGGCAAGGTGTTGTACATAGGAGTCTCTGAGTGGCGGGCTGAGGAGATCGAGGCGGCGCTGAAGATAGCCGACCAGATGGGCCTCGACCGGATCGTCTCCAACCAGCCGCAGTACAACATGATCTGGCGGGTCATCGAGTCCGAAGTGATCCCGCTATCCATGCCGGAGGGGATCGGCCAGATCGTCTGGTCACCGATCGCGCAGGGCGTGCTGACCGGCAAATACCTGCCCGGCGCCGCTCCCCCGGCCGGCTCACGGGCCACCGACGAGCGGGGCTCTGGCTTCGTCACCAGCTACCTGACCGACGAGATCCTCACCAAGGTCCAGCTGCTCAAGCCGGTGGCCGAGGAAGCTGGCCTCAGCCTGGCGCAGCTGGCGGTCGCGTGGACGCTGCAGAACCCGGCCGTCTCGGCCGCGATCATCGGCGCGACCCGGCCGGAGCAGGTCCGCGAGAACGCCGTGGCCTCCGGCGTCCAGCTCGACCCGGAGATTCTCAAGCAGATCGACGCCGTGCTCGGCGACCAGATCGTCAGCGATCCTGCTTACACGACGAGCCCGCGGACGCGGTCCTGAGCGCCGCCTGATGCGACAACGCGGGGGGACCGCGATGACCGGGGGCGGCCTACTCTTGCGCCGGGTGCAGGCTCATCGGGCCGTACTCGACACGGCCGTCCTCGGTCAGCGTGACCTGGTCGACTCCTGCCTTGAGCAGACTCGGCCAGTGCTCGCCGAGCCAGCTTTCCGCGTCACCCTGGCTGCTGAACGTCTCCTTGGACAGCTCGCGCGCGCTGATAACCGTGCCGTCTTCCTTCTCCAGTTGCCAGGTCCAGGTCATGGCACGCCTCCCTAGCTCGGATCAAGCCGTCCCTCGGCGGCCCCATCGTAACCAACAGCGGAAGTGAGCCAGCGGAACAGTGCACGCCCTCCTGATCGGCACCGGCGGGACGAACGGCTGGCCGGAAGGCGGCTGCCGGTGCGCATCTTGCATACGTGCGGCCGCCGACGGACTGACCAGGCGGCCGAGCCGGGTTCTCATCGACGGAACGCTCGAGTTCGCCCCGTATCGGCAAATTATGGCGGGAACGGGGCAGCCTGGCGGACCCGCGCATGACATCGTGCGGCTGCCAGGCGGATTCGATATCACCGGCCCGGATGGCGGCCGCCTGCTGCTGGCAGCTGGTCCCGGCGAGATACCCGAGCCTGCCCAGGGCGCCGGGCCATACGACATCGTGCTGCTCGACCTGCTGGCCAGCCCGGCCCAGCTCGGCAAGCTCCGCGCTGCGGGGCTGATCCGGGCCCATACAACGGTCGCGGCGCTGTATGCCGACCACCGGATCAGCTCCGATCAGGAACTGGCCCGGCGCTGCGAGCTGTGGCGTGCCATGGCCTGCCAGGACGGGCAGCTCGTCACCAGTCCGGCTCCCGGCCTCCCGCAGGTGATCCCGGCTCCCGGCACCGCCGCCGCCGGGCCGCACCGGACCCTCATACTCGGCGGCGCCAGGTCCGGCAAGTCGACCGAGGCTGAGCTCCGGCTGGCCGCTGAGCCTTCGGTGACTTACCTGGCCGCGGGTCCCTGGGCCGCGGCCCTCGCCACCGCCGGCCACGGCACTGCCGCAGCAGCCGTTAGCCAGCCTGACGGGGCGCGGGCCAGCGTGTGGCCCGGCCCGGACGGCGTTCCAGACGTCGAATGGGCAGAGCGCGTCGGCAAGCACAAGGCCCGCCGGCCGCCCTGGTGGCGGACTGTCGAGACCCTGGACATCGCCGGGGCGCTACGTGAGGACACCGGGGCGGTACTGATCGACGGCATCGGGACCTGGCTGGCCGCGGTGATGGACGAAGTCGGCATGTGGGCTGGCGACCCACCGGGCGCCGGCGCGGCAGCCGAGCTACTCGCCGCTCGTACCGACGATCTGATCAACGCCTGGCGGCAGACGGCCGCAACCGTGGTGGCGGTCACCGACGAGGTCGGTTCCGGGCTAGTGCCGCCTTATCCGGCAGGCCGGGCTTTCCGGGATCAGCTAGGCTGGCTGAACCAGCGGCTCGCCGCTGAGTCAGAAGTGAATCTGCTGGTCGTGGCCGGGCGCGTGACAATGCTCTTAGGCTGAGCGCAACCATCCCCGGCCGCAGCTTCGGACCGCGAACGGCGCGATATGGGTACTCGAAGCTGTTAAGTTCTAAGCGCTAGCTCCGATCAGGACGCCCACCCCCGCCTGTCCTGACGCAGCCTGTTGATCAAGGTGGTGACGACATTGACGCGCGTTGTCGTCGTTGGTGACCTGATGACGGATACGGTCGCACACGCGACCGCCCCCCTGGCCAGGGGCAGTGACACTCCTGCCACGGTGAGCATGCACGGCGGCGGGTCCGGCGCGAACATCGCTGCCTGGCTGGCTGCGGACGGTGCTGAGGTCGCCTTCGTCGGTCGCCGCGGCGCGGACATCGCCGGGCGGAACAGGGACATGGAGCTGATGGGCTACGGAGTCGACGCCCGTCTCGTCATGGACCCGGAGCGGCCGACCGGCACGTGCGTCGTAATGATCACCCATAAGGGCGACCACACGATGCTGTCCGACCCTGGCGCGAATGCCGCCCTGTCCCCCGAGGACCTGCCCAACGACCTGTTCACGCCGGGCAGCCATCTGCACGTCTCCGGCTACACGCTGCTGAACTCCGGCTCTCGTAACGCTGTGCTGGCGGCGATGAGCCACGCCCATCACGCGGGCATGACCATCTCCGTGGACGGTGCGTCATCGGCCCCACTCGGCCGCGTTGGCGCCGAACCTTTCCTGCAGCTCACCAACGGCGCGACGCTGCTCTTCGTCAACCCGGACCAGGGCAAGGTGCTGACCGGACGGGACGACCCGAGCCAGGCCGCCAGGGTCCTGAACGCCTGGTACCCGCACGTGGTGATGAAGCTCGGCGCCGACGGGGCAATGATGTACGCCGGCGGGCGGCCGGAGCCGATCCGGGTCAGCGCGCCCCTGGTTGAGCACGTCGTGGATGGCACCGGAGCGGGGGACGCCTTCGTCGCCGGCTTCCTGCCGGCCTGGCTTGACAAGAAGCCTGCCCACGAGGCACTGGCCGGCGGCTGCCGGCTTGCCGCCAGCGCCCTGAGCCTGGTCGGCGCGCGGCCGCTGCTCTAGCCGCGGCTAACGGACGGGCTTTGCGCCTGGCGCTTAAGCCGACGAGCGCGCTAGCCACCGAGAATCTGCTCGCGCAGGATGTCCGCGTGGCCGCAGTGCTGGGCGAGTTCGCGCAGCATATGCAGGTACACCCAGCGCAGCGGGAGCGGCCCGCGCCGGTTGCCGCGGACGATGTCGTCAAGCCCGAGCGCCGACGCGGCGCGGCGCGATGACTCGCATGCCTCGAGGTGCGCCCGCTGGACAGCTGCGATGGTGTCGTCATCACCCAGAATGAACGACTCGTCTGGGGTCGCCGGAATACCGATCTCGGCACGCGACCGGCACGTGATGGCTTCGTCAAACCAGACCTTCTCGACAACGGTCGCATGCTTGACCAAGCCCAGCAGCGTTGTCCTGGATGGCACCAGGGAGCGGCGCGCCTGCTCCTCGGAGAGGTCGTCCAGGCAACTTGTCAGGGCATGGCGATGCTCATCAAGAAACACCTCGAACTGGGCTCTGGCGGGCTGATCGATAACGTCTTCGGCGAATGTCTCCGGCTCGGCAGGCATGTGCGGAGCATTCCAGGAAGTACGCCAGCGGGCAACTTGCGCAGACTATGCCATCTTGCCTCGCAGGCTGAGGTCCGCACTGTACCCTTTTAGACCAACTTGGGAGGAAGGTCCGGCGTCAGATGAGCGTTTCGGTTCTAGCCAGTGCTGATCCCATGCTGGTGATCGGCGAGGCCAGTGACTTGCTAGCCGGTGACCCGGTGGGACATAACGTGGTTGGCACCAAGCTGGCGGACGCGATTCGCTACGGCGAGCCCGGCCGGTACTGGATCGGGCTGCTTGACGGGGTGCCGGGCGGACTTGCCGTGCAGCAGCCTGCGGATGCGCCGCTGGCCGTGGCGCCGATGCCGGCCGAGCTTGTTGCAGCAATCGCAAGTGCCGTCGATGCTGACGATGTCGCGTTGCCCGGCGTGTTCGGCCCGGCCGAGACCGCTTCCCGCTTCGCCGAGGTACTGACCGGGCTGCGCAAGATCGCTGCGATACCGACGTCGGCGGACCGGCTCTATGAGGTTGCGAAGGTGCGGTTCCCGGATCGCGTGGACGGTTCGCTGCGTACTGCGGGCGAGGCCGACCGGGAACTGCTGCTGTCGTGGCTGCCGGGGTTCAAGGCCGGCGCAGGCTGGGCCGGTACCGATCCGGCCGCGGTCTTCGTCACGCGTCGGCTTGCAGCCGGGGACGTCTGGATCTGGGATGACGACGGCCCGGTATCCATGGCCGCGCGCACCGATGCCGTGGCCGGCGTGTCGCGGATCCAGGCCGTCAACACCCCGCCTGAACTGCGAAGGCGAGGTTATGCGAGCGCAGGCGTTGCGGCGCTGTCCGCCGATGTGCTCGCGCAGGGATTGCGCTGCGTGCTCAACGCCAACGTGACCAACGTAGCTGCCAATTCGGTCTATCAGCGGCTCGGCTACCAGGCCGTCAGCGACGTGCTCCGCTACCAGCTCGGCTAGGTGCCCGGCCGGATCACGGCGCCCGTCCGATATCAGCGCGGAGGCGCGTGAGCTCGCCCCGCAACTGCTCCCAGGGGAAGCTTGCCTGGCCGGGCTTGTCGTCGTCAGGCAGGTTTTCCGCGTCGAGGATGACGGTGATCCCGCACTCGCGCAGCGTCGCGATGCTCCGGCCGAAGGCCGGGTGCCGGGCGAGGGCGGCGTTCGGCCAGGGCACGGTGACGATCGGCAGGCCGAGGCCGATCGCCTCGTTCAGCAGACCGAGCGCCAGGGTGTCGCTGATCCCCGCAGCCCACTTGTTGATCGTGTTGAAGGTGGCCGGCACCGCCGCGAACGCACTGGCCGGCGGCAGGATGTCAGGCGCATCCGGGTCCTTGAAGCTGGTGCGCACGGGATGGCCCGTCATCTCGGCGACCCGGCCGGCGTCGAAGAACCGCGAGCCCTCCGGCGTGGTGACAACGCAGGTGTCCCACTCACCAGTCAGCCCGGCGACCAGCGCGGGCAGCTCGCGAGCGGGCGCCGCGCCCGAAGCAACCACATACAGCACCGGGCGACGCTCCACCGTGACCTCCCTGGCTGGACTCCCTCCGGCAGCCTAAGGGCAAACCGTTCGCCACTGCCGCAAGCCGTCACGGACACGGGCGGTGCGACGCCCGATAGCCAGCGGGCGGCAGATCGATCAAGTAGGAACTGGCTGCCGGCTGAAGATAAAAGGTGACGCCCCACAATGTGCACGACGTGTGCCTCGCACTTGCAGCAGCACTCTGGTGACTGCGAAAAGTTACCGACGCAGCCAGGCCTGGCGGGCTTGCCGCGAGGTTAACGAGTTCAGCGTTGGAGTCCCTGCTGGACCGGTCGCCTTTCCTGAACTGCCTTGCTGTCGTATTCGGCAAGGCGTTAGCCGCAAAGAGGGCAGCATAGGCAGCGTAATTGCGGCTCTTGATCGCGGCAAAATATCTCGACAAGAACGCAGCGACCTTGGCCGCATCCGGCTGGTCGGCCGCCAGCGGTACGACCGCGACGGCATTTGCGTCCGTTGACGATGCAGACGGCGTTGGTGATGGCGGCGCAGGCGTCGCCAACCCAGACGGCGGCGGCCTCGACGATGCTGACGAGTTCTCGACAGGAGCCAACGCGGCCGTCTGCGCTGGCGAGGGACTGCGATGCGGCCGGCTGGCGACTGCGCGACCGGCGGCCGGTGCCTGGTCATGATTGCGGCCGAATTGGAACCCGGCGATGATCCCGCCCGCGATAAGCGCTGCTGCTGACACGAGAGCGACGGTTGCCCGTAGGCCTGCCAGGCGAGGTCCCGGCGCGACATGAGCGTCCGCGTGGCCGGATGATGCCCGCTGCGCGGGGGCCGGCTGCGGCACACTGGCTCCGCAGCCAGTGCAGAATCTCACGCCTGCAGGCAGCCGGCGACCGCATTGGGTGCAAAAGCTTATGTCATCAATGGTCAGCGGTAAGCCGCAATTAGGGCATGCCTGCGACACCGGTCGCCCCCCTCAGGATTCTCCCTTATCCCGCAAGATCGACCTTGGTCTTTAAGTATGGACACAACTAGGGCCGATTACCACCAGTCGTGTCTGACCTATGCAGTCAGGATTTCCCCGGAACCGCAAACCAGGTAACCGTCATCGTCCACGTGGTCGAGGTGTCCGTCGTCTGCGAAGGACCGGTGATCTTGATGCCTTCCACTTGCTGAGCGCCATGACCGGCCCAGCAGCCGCGCGACCGATTGAATACGTGATCGCAGCCGAGATTGCTGGTCAGGCCGGCCGAGTACGTCGTCCCTGCCTGGTTGAAGTTCGCCAGCAGGAACTGATTGAGACCCGGCTTTTCAGGCGCATCAGCGCAGGTAACCGCGGGATGCTCAGCTCCGCCGCTGCACAGCGTCCACTGACCGTCCCCAACGGCCGCCGCGGCACCGGACGCGTACACCTCGATGTGCGCCGGGATACCTTGATTCGTGACGGTAATCGGGTAGAACGAGCACCGGCCATTCGGGAAGCCGAGCAACTTGCTGGTCGACGGCGTGTGGTCGGTGGCACTGCCGCCGTAGCAGTTGGTGAATGTCCCGCTGCTCGGACTGACTACGGTCGAGCGCACGTCGGACACTGTGTGCAGGGTGAGCTTGATAGCAGAGCCGTTGCTGGAGCCCAGCGGCGCCACCGCGGTCCCGCACCCGGCCAACGCGGTCAGCACGACCGGCACGGCCAGCCGGGCGACGCGGCGCCGGCCCGACGGCGACCGGGGAGACTGGGGCAACCAGGGCGCGCGTACCGCCAGCAACCTGGCGCCGGCCGGCTCGCGGTCGACCCGGACGCGCACGCCGAGCCGGCGCATCAGGCCCGCAGCTACGCCGATCAGCAACACCACGCCGATGCCGGGAAGCACCCAGATGGGCACGCTGAACCACGGAGAGGACACCGGGCCTGGCGCGACCGTGAAGGCCAGTTGCGTCGCCGCGCCGGCGTCGAAGGTCGCGCCACTAGCTGAGCCCGACGGGCCGGCTTTGACGAGCACATCGCTGAAGTACCGGCCGGGCCTGGCGGTCGGCGGCACGACTAGTTGCAGCGGGACGCGAGCCGACTGCTTAGCGTCGAGCGTCACCGCGCCACTCGCGTGTACCCAGGACGGCGGCACCGTCCGCCCGCTGCCGGCGGACACCCGGTCAACGGTGAGACTGACCGACTCTGAGCTCGTCCCGGTGTTGACGACGAGCACGTCCGGCAACGCGTAGCTGCCGCCGGGATGGGCCGCACCGTCCAGCCGGACCGGGCCAGCCTGAATGCCGACCCCGACGCTTGCCTGCGCGGTGGCCGGAACCGCGAGCACTGCTAAGAGGCTCGCCCCTATCGCCCATAGCCGCAGATGCATAGCCTGTCCTGCCCGAGTCCGGACATCTGATCATGCGTCTGTTTGACTTTAACTGATCTTGCCCGCCCGATGAAGGCCCGTCAGGCCAACGGCGCGCCGCAGGCTCGCCACGAGTGGCACCAGTAGCCTGGCGGGACTCGTCCGGATTAGCCCCGTACTGACCAGCGTCGTGTGCTACCGCGTCCGGGTGCTGGGCGTTCCCGGCCTGAAACGAAGTTAGGACCATGAACTCGTACCTTGATCAGCTTTTCTCGCTGCGAGATCGCGTGGCCGTCGTTACCGGCGGGAGTTCCGGGATCGGGCGCGGCATCGCGCTTGCCCTCGGGCAGGCTGGCGCGGCCGTGGTAATTATCGCCAGGGACCTGGCGCACCTGCGGGATGCCGCTGACGAGCTGACGCGGGCCGGGTGCCGTGTCTCGACCGTCAGTGCGGACCTCGGCGACCGGGAAGCCACAGGCTGGGCGGCCGGCCAGGCGAGCCATCCGTTCGGGCCGCCGGACATCCTGGTGAACAGCGCAGGCCTGAACCTGCGGCCGCCGCTGGCCGATCTCACTGTCGATGCCTTCGACGAACTGATGGCCGTGAACCTGACGGCCCCGTTCCTGCTGGGCCAGCAGTTCGGCCCGCAGATGGCCGAGCGCGGCTGGGGCCGGATCATCAACATCACCTCACAGCAGGCGGATCGCGCGTTCGGTAACAGCGGCGGCTACGGGGTGGCCAAGGGCGGCGTCGCATCCCTGACCAGGTCGCAGTCGGAAGCCTGGGCCCCGCGCGGGGTGTGCTGCAACGCGATCTGCCCCGGCTTCGTGGTGACGCCCCTCACGGCTGAGGTCTCGGCCGACCCGGCCCGGCTGGCGGCGCTCGCAGCCAGGACGATGGTCGGGCGCAACGGGAACCCGGGCGACTTCGCCGGTGCCGCGGTATTCCTGGCGAGCAAGGCCAGCGACTACGTCACAGGCCAGATGATCCGGGTGGACGGCGGCTTCTCGGCGACCTGAGGTCCCGCCCGGGTTTGGCCGCGACCGGCCGTGGCGCGAGGTCGTCCGCACCTTTTCTGCATCCGGACCTTGACGCCCCAAGCTCTCATCTACAAGATAGAGCTTGTACAAGCGATCTCTTGTACAGAGTCTGAAAGGGAACCGATCATGAACACACTGGAGACCACTCTGGCCGTCACGCCCGCTCGCCCGGAGGGCTACCGGGCGCATCAGACCTTCGCTGCACAGCCTGACGTGGTGTTTGCTGCGCTGATCTCGGCCGAGGCGATCAGCCGCTGGTGGGCGCCGTGCACCGGCAGCACCGGCGGGCCGCTGCGGATATTGTTCGGTGACTCGGCCGTCGTCATCGAGGTGGAGGCGGCCGAGCCGGCGCGTCATGTCCGGTGGTCGGTGGCCGTCTCGGAGCCGCTGCCGGATTGGGTCGGCACCCACATCGACTTCGAGCTCCGCGCTACCGCCGAGGGTGGCACCGCGCTGGACTTCTGCCACGAGGGACTCACCGAGCGGTTCGAGTGCTTCGACATGTGCATCGCGGGGTGGCGGCAGTATCTGCCGAGCCTGGTCGATTATGTTGACTGCGATGGCGGCACCGCGTTCGGCTCCGAGAGCGACGAGCGGGCCACCCACTGGGAGGAGTCCCGCTCTCGCGGATGAGGAACCTTCGACCAATGCCTGAACTTGCGGAGAAGCCGGCGAGCGCCGCGACACCCGACGCCCAATCCGTCGACTTGGTGTTCAAAGCGCTCGCCGACCCGCACCGTCGGCAGATCCTGCGCCTGGTCCAGTTCCGTGCGCTGCCCGCCGGGCAGATCGCCGCCCAGTTCGAGTTCACCCAGCAAGCCGTCAGCCTTCACCTCAGCGTGTTGAGGAAGGCCGGCCTGCTCACCGAACGCCGCGACGGCACCCGCCGCCTCTACCAACTCCGGCCCGAGGCCCTCCAGCTGGCCCGAGCCGTGCTCGACGAGTTCTGGCCCGACGCACTGGCCCGCCTGAAGCGGGCAGTCGAGACCGACCACCCGACAGGAGACGATCCCCGACGATGACCACGACCGGCGAGCTGGTCGCTTCCGTCCATATCGATGCGCCGCCCGAAACCGTTTTCCCCTACTTCACCGACGCGGACCTGATGATCCGCTGGCTCGGCACTACCGCGACCCTCGACCCGACCCCCGGCGGCGTGTTCGCCGTCGACGTGGGCGACTCGGCCGCTCGCGGCACCTACGTCTCCCTCGACCCGGCGCACTCGGTCGTCTTCACCTGGGGCATGCCCGGCAGCGACACCCTTCCGCCCGGAGGCACCGCGGTCGAGGTCACCTTCACGCCGGTGGACGGCGGCACGCTGGTCACCCTGGTCCATCGCGGTCTGCATGCCGAACACCGCCGGTCCCATGAGGAGGGGTGGCGCACCTTCCTCGGCAAGCTCACGACGGCGGCCGTGTCCGGTCGCCCGGCGTCGTAGGACGCACATGGAGCACCCGCGACCTAGTATCCGTTCGAGCGTTCCTGCGTGACTTTATCTGGTGTTATGCCCGGTACGTGACCGCTCGAATGGATGCTCAGTCCGCCAACGGGCCAACCGGCGCGGCGCGCGCAGCACGCCTGCCGGGACGGCAGAATGGCGGCATGGCTAGACGCACCACCACAACGTCATCCGGCGCGGGCCGTGGCCGCGGCGACGGCGGCGCAAACGGCAGCTTCGAGGACGCCGAGTTCGAAGAGAACATCATCGACATCGACGTCACCGAGGAGATGCGCGGCAGCTACCTCGAGTACGCCTACTCGGTGATCTACCAGCGCGCGCTGCCGGACGCCAGGGACGGGCTCAAGCCGGTTCAGCGCCGGATCCTGTACCAGATGAGCGAGATGGGCCTGCGGCCCGACCGGGCGCACGTCAAATGCGCCCGCGTGGTCGGCGAGGTCATGGGCCGGCTGCACCCGCACGGCGACAGCGCCATCTACGACGCGCTGGTCCGGCTGCACCAGCCCTGGTCGATGCGGCTGCCGCTGGTCGACGGCCACGGGAACTTCGGCTCGCCCGACGACTCCCCCGCCGCGATGCGGTACACCGAGGCGCGGATGGCCGCGGCGGCGCTGGAGATGACGAACTCGCTCGACGAGGACACCGTCAACTTCATCGACAACTACGACGGCTCACAGACGCAGCCCGAGGTCCTCCCGGCAGCGTTCCCGAACCTTCTGGTCAACGGTGCGGCCGGGATCGCGGTCGGCATGGCGACGAACATGGCGCCGCACAACCTCGGCGAGGTCATCGCAGCTGCACAGCACCTGATCGCCAACCCCGACGCGGATCTCGAGACGCTGATGCGCTTCGTGCCCGGGCCCGACCTGCCGACTGGCGGCAAGATCGTCGGCCTGAGCGGCATCCGGGAGGCGTACGAGAGCGGGCGCGGGATCTTCCGCACCAGGGCCACGGCCAGGATCGAGAAGATCACACCGCGCCGGATGGGCATTGTGGTGACCGAGCTGCCCTACGGGGTCGGCCCGGAGCGGGTAATCGCCCGGATCAAGGACCTGGTGCAGGCCAAGAAGCTCAACGGGGTGTCCGAGCTCAAGGACCTGACCGACATGAACAACGGCCTGCGGCTAGTCATCGAGGTGCGGTCCGGGTTCGTCCCCGAGGCGGTGCTGGACGAGCTGTACCGGCTGACGCCGATGGAAGAGACCTTCGGCATCAACAACGTGGCGCTGGTCGACGGCCGGCCACGCGTCCTCGGGCTGCGCGACCTGCTGCAGATCTACGTCGACTTCCGGATCGACGTGGTGCGGCGGCGGTGCGAGTTCCGCCGCGCCAAGCGCGAAGCCCGTCAGCATCTGGTCGACGGCCTTCTGATCGCGCTGCTCAACATCGACGAGGTCATCCAGGTCATCAGGACCAGCGACGACGCGGCGGCCGCCAGGGAACGCCTGATGTCGGTCTTCGACCTGAGCGAGATCCAGGCGCAGTACATCCTGGATACCCCGCTGCGCCGGCTAACCCGCTTCGACAAGCTGGAGCTGGAGCGTGAGCGGGAAACGCTGCAGGCCGAGATCGCCGAGCTGACCGCGATCCTGGACTCCGAACAGCGGTTGCGTGAACTGGTCAGTTCCGAGCTGGCGGCGGTGAGCGAGAAGTTCGCTACCCCGCGGCGCACCGTGCTTCTGGAGGGCACCGGCGCAGCACCCAGGGCGGCCGCCGCATCGCTCGAGGTGGCCGACGAGCCGTGCACCGTACTGCTGTCCTCGGCCGGCCTGCTGGCGCGCACCGCCGCACAGCCGTCCGCCGCAACGCAGGAAGTACTGCCGACCGACGATAACAACGGGGAACGGGGCAGTCCTCGCTCGCGGCGGACGTCCGGCTCGGGTGGCCTGGGCCAGCGCGCAGCCCACGACGTCATCGTGTCGTCGGTGAGCTCGACGGCGCGCGGCAGCGTGGGCGTGCTGACCTCGGCCGGGCGGCTGATCCGGCTCAGCGTGCTCGAGTTGCCCGCGCTGCCGCCGAGCGCGCAGTCGCCCGCACTGTCTGGCGGCGCGCCGGTCAGCGAATTCATCACGACCGGGCCAGGCGAGACCGTCATCGGATTGGTCGCGGCCGACCCCGACGCCGTCGGTGCCGGGCTCGCGCTCGGCACCGCGCAGGGAGTAGTGAAGCGCGTCACGCCGGACTACCCGCAGAACGCTGCCGAATTCGAGGTCATCGCGCTGAAAGACGGCGACCGGGTGGTCGGCGCCATCCAGCTGGCCGACGAGGACTACGAGCTGACGTTCATCACGAGCGACGCGCAGCTGCTGCGCTTCCCGGCCTCCGCGGTGCGACCGCAGGGCCGGGCCGCCGGCGGTATGGCGGGCATCCGGCTAGCGCCGCGGGCGCAGGTCGTCTGGTTCGGCGCTGTTGACCCGACCGCTGGCGTGCAGGACGCCGCGTCGGATGGCCCTGCCTCCGGGCCGGTCGTGGTCACCGTGGCCGGGGCCGCAGGCGCGCTACCGGGCACGCGGGTGGGATCGGTCAAGGTCACCCCGTTCGCCGAGTTCCCGCCGAAGGGCCGCGCCACCGGCGGGGTGCGCTGCCACCGCTTCCTCAAGGGCGAGGATGTCCTGATCCTCGCCTGGGCCGGGCCGGGGCCGGCCCGCGGTGCCACCGAGGCGGGCACGCCGGTGGAGCTGCCACGGCCAATTGGCCGCCGCGACGGCTCCGGGGAGCAGGTGCGGCAGCCGCTGGCGGCTGTCGGCGGGACCGTCGAGCCGTGATCGTGCTCTGAGGCCACCGCGCGGTCAGGGAGAGCGCGCACGGAGGCGCCACTGCGGCCAGGATTGAACGCTCCCTGACTGACGTGCGCGCGGATGCCCGCCGGAGGCGTCAGGCGTCGATGCGGGACGGATCGAGCTCGGTTGCGTGATCAGCGATGAACTCGCGCCGCGGCCCGACCTCGCTGCCCATCAGCAGGTCGAACATGTTCTCAGCGGCCTCAGTGTCCTCGATCTTGATGCGGCGCAGGATCCGGTGCCTCGGGTCCATCGTGGTCTCGGCCAGCTGGTGCGCATCCATCTCGCCGAGGCCCTTGTAGCGCTGCGGCGGTTCCTTGAACCGCTGGCCCTTGCGCTCCAGCTCCAGCAACGCTCGCTGCAGCTGGGCATCGCTGTAGGTGTAGATGTAGCGCTGCTGGCCCTTGCGCGGGTTGGTGAGCTCGATCCGGTGCAACGGCGGCACCGCGGCGAACACCCGGCCTGCTTCGACCATCGGGCGCATGTAGCGGTGGAACAGGGTCAGCAGCAGGGTGCGGATGTGCGCGCCGTCGACGTCCGCGTCGGCCATGAAGATGACCCGCTGGTATCGCGCCGAGTCGAGGTCGAACGCGTTGCCGGAGCCGGCTCCGAGGACCTGGATGATGGCCGCGCATTCGGTGTTCTTCAGCATGTCGGCGAGCGACGCCTTCTGCACGTTGAGGATCTTGCCCCGGATGGGCAGCAGGGCCTGGAACTCGGAGTTCCGGGCGTTCTTCGCGGTCCCGAGCGCCGAGTCGCCCTCGACGATGAACAGCTCGCTCCGGTCGTCAGCCGACCGGCAGTCGACTAGCTTGGCCGGCAGCGCCGAGGTAGCCAGGGCGGACTTGCGGCGCTGGTTCTCCCGGTGCTCGCGAGCCGCGATGCGGGTCTTGGCAGCGGATATGACTTTGTCCAGCACCGCGCGCGCCTGCTGCTTGCTGCCGCGTACCCGACCCTCGAGGAAGTTGCCGAGCTCGGCCGAGATCACCTGGGCGACTATCTTCGTCGCCGCGGGAGTGCCGAGTACCTCCTTGGTCTGGCCCTCGAACTGCGGCTCCGGCAGCCGCACGGAGACCACTGCCGTCATGCCTTCGAGCACGTCTTCTTTCGTCACCGGGTCTTCCCCGGCCTTCAGCAGCCTGGCGGCCTTGAGCTGGTCATTCAGCGTCCGCACGATGGCACGCTCGAAACCGGTGACGTGCGTCCCGCCTTTGGCAGTCTCAATCACGTTCACGAACGACCGGACGGTGCTGTCGTAGCCGGTGTCCCAGCGCAGCGCAACGTCTACGTCCAGCTGCCGTTCCACCTCCGTCGGGGTGAGGTGGCCGGCCTCGTCGAGCACCGGGATCGTCTCGGTGAACAGGCCATTGCCGGTGATCCTGAGCACGTCTGTGACCGGCTCTCCGGCTGACAGGTGGGCGCAGAACTCGCTGATACCGCCGTCGAACCGGAATTCGGCGGACCGGGCTAGCTGGCCGTCGCCGGCATCCTCCGCTGGCGCGTCGCCTCTGTGGTCGGGCGCTGCATGGTCGGGCACCGGGTGGTCGGCCGGTGCCTGCTTGGGCAGGGGGCGCTCGTCCGCTATCCGGATGGCAAGGCCCGGTACCAGGTACGCAGTCTGCCGGGCCTGCTGCGCCAGCCAGTTAAACGACCAGTCGGCTCCGGGTACGAAGATCTGCCGGTCTGGCCAGAACCGGATCCTGGTGCCAGTCGCCGTCCTGGCTACCTTGCGGCCCTTGTGCAGCCCTGAGGCGGGCCTGAAGGCTGCGTCGGGACCGTCGCCGGAGAACTCGCCTGGCACGCCGCGGCGGAAGCTCATAGTCCACTCGTGACCGGCCTTTTCCACCCAGACGTCGAGCCGACCGGACAGGGCATTGACCACCGAAGCCCCGACGCCATGCAGCCCGCCCGAAGCCGTGTACGACCCGCCGCCGAACTTGCCCCCCGCGTGCAGCCTGGTCATGATCAGCTCGACGCCCGGCAGGCCAGTCTTCGGCTCGTTGTCGACCGGGATGCCGCGACCGTTGTCCCGGACTTCGGCGGAGCCGTCCGCGTGCAGCATGACCTCGATCTCGCTGCAGGCGCCCGCCAGCGCCTCGTCCACGGCATTGTCGAATATCTCGCCCAGGCACTGAGCCAGGCCCCGGCCGTCGGTGGACCCGATGTACATGCCAGGTCGCTTGCGGACAGCGTCCAGGCCCTCGAGAACCGTGAGATGCCGCGCGGTATACCCGTCGGCCCCGGCCGCCGCGTGGCCAGCGGCGGCGGTCCGTGCGGCCCGGCCGGCTGGACCCGTGCCAGCCGGCCCCTTGCTAGCTGACCCCTTGCCAGCCGACACGGAAGGGGCGGGCTCTGTGCTGAGGGCGGTCACAACGGCTCCCTGTGCAGTCCTGCGGTAAGCGAGCGGCACCCGTGCTGGCTGACTGCCAGACGCAGGCCCTCAGGGCAGACTAGCCTGATGCGCGCCGTGCCTTGCGCCACCACGCCGGGAGGCATATAACGCATAGGTTACTTAACGGCGATAACACCCATAAGGGTACGCTAGCGGCCCGCCGGGCATAGCCGGATGTTCGCCCTCGGCATACTGGTGGCCCGCGGGGGATGACAAACAGCGTCCCTGAGTGTTGTGATGCGTAGGAGTTCACAGGTTGGACGGACTGTCGGCACCGTTGCCGCCAGGGTCGGATGAACCGGCACCGGAGCAGACCGGGCCCGTCCATGAGGCGAGGAGGCGACTTATGACCGGTGCGATAGCCCCAACGAGGCCGCTGACCGCCCTTGATTTGTGTGACCGATGCGGAGCACCCGCGTATGTACGCGTGCTGCTTCCGGGTTCGGGCGAGTTGCTGTTCTGCGCTCATCACAATCGTAAGCACGCCGATGCCCTCGCCAAGATCGCAGTCGAGATCCAGGACGAGACAGGCAGGCTGACGAGCAAGCCCGGCGATACGGCTTCCTGACGTTCGCACGTTAAAGGCCCTGGACCAGCGCTGGTCCGGGGCCTTTAACGCTTAGCGGTCGACGTGCTGGGGTTCCTGAGACGTACTAAGGGCCCCTGACCAGTTCACTGGTCAGGGGCCCTTAGTTTGCTTTCCAGCCCGGTCGGCTTACCCGGCGGGCGAGTTAGTCCAGATAGTCCCTCAGGACCTGGGACCGAGACGGGTGACGCAGCTTGGACATGGTCTTCGACTCGATCTGACGGATCCGCTCCCTGGTTACGCCGTAGACCTTGCCGATCTCATCGAGGGTCTTGGGCTGTCCGTCAGTCAGCCCGAAGCGCATCGAGACCACCCCGGCCTCACGCTCGGACAGGGTGTCCAGCACCGAGTGCAACTGCTCCTGCAGGAGCGTGAAGCTGACAGCCTCACCTGGCTGGATCGCCTCAGAGTCCTCGATCAGGTCGCCGAACTCGCTGTCTCCGTCCTCGCCGAGCGGGGTGTGCAGGGAGATCGGCTCGCGGCCGTACTTCTGCACCTCGATGACCTTCTCTGGGGTCATGTCCAGCTCGGCGGCGAGTTCTTCGGGGGTTGGCTCGCGGCCCAGGTCCTGCAGCATCTGCCGCTGCACCCGGGCTAGCTTGTTGATGACTTCGACCATGTGCACCGGGATCCGGATGGTCCTGGCCTGGTCTGCCATGGCCCTGGTGATCGCCTGCCGGATCCACCAGGTCGCGTAGGTGGAGAACTTGTAGCCCTTGGTGTAGTCGAACTTCTCCACTGCCCTGATCAGGCCGAGGTTCCCCTCCTGGATCAGATCCAGGAACAGCATCCCGCGGCCGGTGTACCGCTTGGCCAGCGAGACTACGAGTCTGAGGTTGGCCTCCAGGAGGTGGTTCTTAGCCCGCCTGCCGTCGTCGGCGATCCACTCCAGGTCCAGCCTGGTCTCCGGGCGCAGCGAGCCGCCGTTATCAGCGAGCTTCTCATCGGCGAAGAGCCCGGCCTCGATCCGTTTGGCCAGCTCGACTTCCTGCTCGGCGTTGAGCAGCGGGACCTTGCCGATCTGCTTGAGATAGTCCTTGACCGGGTCGGAGGTGGCGCCTGCGACCGCCACCTGAGCGGCAGGCAGGTCCTCGTCGTCGTCGCCGTAGACGAACGCTTCGTCCTCAGATTCCTCGGCCGCGGCTGCAGCTCCGGCTGCCTCGGCGACCGCACCGTTGGCGCCCGCGACTGTCTCCGGGTCGTCGCCGGCATCGGTGACCTGTCGTCCTGACCCGGCCGGGTCGGCCCCGCCGGTCAGCTCTCCGGCAGCCGCCTCGTCAGAGTCAGCGTCCTGTTCGTCGAGGCTCTCAAGCTCTTCGAGCTCCGCTTCGACGTCGAGGAACGCTACGTCGGCCAGGTCGGGGTCGCCATCTATTTCCGATACCTCGGTAAGGTCGGGATCGGCGTCCATGACGCCGGTCTCCGTCAGGTCGGATTCAGTGTCCAGCCCGGCATCCGAGGCCAGTTCGGCGTCCGCCGTCACGTCGTTGCTCCCGTTGTCACGATGCTCTCCCCTGCCCGGCAGCTCACTGGCGCCCTTCTTTCCCTGCCTGCGATTGGCGCCAGCCGGGCCGGCCCGGCCACGGCTGTTGCCTGCTGACACATGCTTGTCGGCACTAGTGCCGTTAGCATCGCCTGCCGCCGCGGGCTTGCGGCTGCGGCCCTCTGCCGGCCGCCTCGCGGCCGGGACACCATCGGTGACGCCATCGTCCGGTACCAGGGTCACTGGCTGGTCGGCCAGTTGCGCCCTGCCATCATCTGCACCACCGTGGGCCTGGTGCGGAACGCGCGTGCGACGCGATCCTTGCGATCCCTGGGACGCCTGGGACGACGGCCGAGTCTGCCGCCGCGCCGCCGAGCCTGCAGCGCTAGCCACCACGGTCACCCCTTCCCTCGCTGGATGCCGGCCCGGCACGCCGCGCCCAGCATCAGGCTGTTCCGAACTAGCAGGTGACACTGCCACCTCTCCGGCATATCTCCTGGTAAGCATCGGACCCTACCGTGAGAATCCCGCTCCCTGAGCCGTGCCAGGAGCAAAGCTCCTGCGGCAGCCGCGCCCGTCCTGCCCGAAATACTCTCCCGCCCACCACATTAGGCGCACTGCAGGTGTAGGTCGTACGAAAGCGAGCCGACAGCCTTCTTGGTTGCTGGCGGCGCCCAGGCTGTGAGCACAACCTCGGGAATCGTACCCGCATTCCTCATGCCCTCCCCTTCCGCGCTGAACCGGGCCGTCTCCGGCCCCCGGCCGGATCCCGTTCGGCCGGAACGTGCAGGACCAGCACGGTCACGTCGTCATCCTGCTCGTACCCCGTCAGCATCCGGTCAACGAGGTACTTCAGCAATTGCGCCGGATCGCCCGTTACCGCCGCAGGCGCCTGGGCTGCGACCGATACCAGTTCCTCCAGGCCGACATCCAGGCCCCGCTTACGGTTCTCTACGAGTCCATCGGAATACAGCACTGCTGTGTTGCCGGGCGGCAGCCGGAAGGTGTACTGCTGGCGCGGGCTGGCCCAGCCGAGCGGGGTGCCCGGGTCCGCTGACTCAAGTCTTGGCGGTCCGTCTTCCGATAGCAGCAGCGGCGGCAGGTGGCCCGCGTTCCCGGCCACCCCGTCTCCGGTGAGCGGGTCGACCACCAGGTAAGCAACCGTGGTGACCTGCTCGGCAAGCTCGGTCGCGAGGAACAGCCGGTCAAGCCCGGACAGTACCGCGGCCGGGCGCGGATCACTCAGCGAGAGCGCCCGCAAGGCGTTCCGCACCCGGCCCATCCCGGCCGCGGCGGTCAGTCCCTTGCCCATGACGTCGCCGGTTGCCACAGCCAGCCGCCCGTCCGGCAGCCGGAACGCGTCGTACCAGTCGCCGCCGATCTCCATGTTCCTGGTAACCGGCAGGTACTTGGCCTCGAGGATGATGCCGGGAACTGTGGGCAGCGTGTCGGGCAGCAAGCTGCGCTGCAACGTCTCCGCAGTGGTGTGCTCCCGCTCGTACAGCGTGGCTCGCTCCAGGGCCAGTGCGCACTGACCGGCTAGCGCTTCGAGGAAGACCCTCTCCTCCTCAGTTATCTGGCGCGGCCGGGTAAAGGAGAACCGCAACGCGCCGAGGGGTGCCCCCGAGGACAGCAGCGGCAGCCCTACCCACGCCTTCTCGTCACTGTGCGCAAGAAACACGCTCACATCCGCGCCCTCTGCATCCATGCACCTGCGCAATGCATCGGGGCTCTCCAGCATGAGAGGCCGGCGCGTGCTGATTGCCAGTGTCATCACGCTGGGAGCTGACAGCGGAATGTCGCCGGCCGGAGCGCCAGGGGTATCTGGCAGGCCGCCCGGATTGATCGTGCGTAGCCGCAGCCGCTCAGTGTCCAGAATGGCCATCGCGGAGCGCTCAGCCCCGATCGCAGACCGGCCGACCTCGGTGATGACCTGGACCACCTGCTCGACGGTCAGCGCCTCGGCCAGCATCGACGTGGCCTGCTGCAATCGCGCGGTGCGCAGCGCTGCAGCCGACAATTGCTCGGTCAGCCGCCCGCGCATCTCCTCTGCCTCGCGCTGCGCGGTGACGTCGGTGCTGGCCCCCATCCACTCGATGATCCGGCCGTCGCGCTCGATCGGCACAGCGCGCACGTCGTAGTGCCGGTAAGAACCAGTCCGGCTGCGGACCCGGTAGCGGCTGTCGAACACCTTGCCTGAGCGGACGCACTCGCGCCAGGACGCCTCGACGCGCTCCCGGTCATCGCCGTGGATCGCGTCCAGCCACCCCTTGCTGAGGTACTCCTCAGCCGTCTGCCCGGTGATCGAGCGCCACTCGGGCGAATCTTCTGCGATCTCGCCGTCCGGGCGGGTGACCCAGACAACCTGCGCTCCGGCCTGCACTAGCGAGCGGTAACGCTCTTCGCTGCGCCGAAGTGCCTCCGCCGCAAGGCGCTGCTGGGTCACCTCGACCGAGATCGTGCCGACCCCGCTAACGTCGCCGTCTTTCGACGGAAACCAGGAAAACGACCAGTAGCGCAGAGCGCCGTTGCCGTCGGCCCCAGTCCCGTCAGCCGCAGCCGCAGCTGGCATCGCAAGCGCATGCTCAGTGCTCGGCACCGGCCGCTCACCCGCTGCGAGGCGGCTGAGCGCGGACTCGGCGGCCGCGGCGAGGTCTGGCGGCCAGACGCGCACCGGCGCTATGCCGTCCTGGTCGGCCTGGTCAGCTGCGCCGGCGCGGCCGGCTCCGTCAACGCCGAGCAGCCAGGCCATCGCCTGGTTCATCCGGTGGACGCGACCGTCAGGTCCGATGAAGGCGAAGCCGACTGGCGCCTCTTCGAGCAAACTCGCGAGCAGCGCCGAGTCAGCTACATCCAGGCCCGGCAGCCGCGGACGCGGAACGGACGTCCCGGTACTCATCGCGGGCACCTCCCTCTGGCCGACCGCGCGCCATCGAACGGTTTCTTCCTGCTCACTGCGGACACAAGAAGGCTAGCGGCAACAACGAGTGCAAGAAGGAGCGCAGCAACAACTCAGCAGCGAAAACGCCGCCGTAGCAGCCGCGCCGCCACAGGAACTGGCTGCATACAGCTGTTCTTGCTTGCGCGAACGGCAGTTGGCCGGGCCTGATAATGGCTGAGAAAATTCGCGCCAGCCGGTTGTGCGCAGCCGGACAATTAGTGTCAGACAATACAGTGTTACGCAATGCTAGGCAATGTCTTCCCGGCGGTTACATCTGCGGCATCAGAGCCCAGCGGGAAATGGCAGGCAACGAGTTGCCCCGCCGCAGTGTACGGGCGCAACGCCGGCTCTTCCGTGGCGCAGATCTCCTGGGCCAGCGGGCATCTGGTGCGGAACCGGCAGCCGGACGGCGGCTTGGTGGGAGCCAAATCGGCCGCCGGCTGGCCGGCCACGTCAGAAGCCCCGCCGGCCAGCGCCGCGCCTGTGGTGGCGGAACTCATCGCTGCCGGGCTCATTACTGCTGGTACCGCCGCGATCAACCCCGCGGTATACGGATGCCCTGGCGCGGCGCAGACGTCCTCAGTCGGCCCGGTCTCGACGAGCTTGCCGAAATACATCACGCCGATCACGTCGGCCATGTACCTGATGACGGACAGATCGTGCGAGATGAACAAGTAGCTGAGTCCGTACTGCCGCTGCAGCTTGCGCATCAGGTTGAGGATCTGCGCCTGGACCGACACATCCAGTGCGGACACGGGTTCATCAGCCACAATCAGGGCCGGGCGCACGATCAGCGCCCTGGCTAGCGCTAGCCGTTGCCGCTGGCCGCCGGAAAACTCGCGCGGATACCGGCTGGCGGCCTCAGGCGGCAGGCCTACTTCGTCCAGGATGCGCAGTACCTGGCGGCGGTAGCCGCGGCGGCGCACGGTCTTCTGGATGGCGAGCGGCTCGCTCAGGATCGAACGCACCCGCATCCGCGGATCCAGCGAGGCGAACGAGTCCTGAAACATCAGCTGGATGCCGGACCGGTGCTGCCGCAGCTGCCGGGCCGACATCGCGGCCAGGTCAGCCCCGCCGAAGTTGATCGAACCCGCATCTGGCCTCTCCAGGCCGACCAGCAGCCTGGCAACGCTCGTCTTGCCGCTGCCAGACTCCCCGACCAGCCCGAACGTCTGGCCGGCCAGCACCTCAAAGCTCACGCCGGCCACCGCGCTCACCGCCCCCGACCGGCGGCCCAGCACTCCGCTACTGACTGGGTAGTCCTTGACCAGCCCCGAAACACGGAGCAGCGCCTCTGGCGCCGCCGCTGGGCCCCCTGGCCGAGCCAGCCGCCGGTCCGCCTGGCGAGCCGCGCCGGTAGTCCAGGCGCTGACCGGCCCGCCGACGACGCCAGCACCGCCGGCCACTCCAGGCGCACCCGCCCCGCCCGCGGAGCCAACCGGGAAGAAGCAGGCATACGTGTGGCCGGGGTGGTCCCCGTCGAGAGCTGGCTCGTGACTGGCGCACCAGTCTCGCGCATAGCGGCACCTGGGCGCGAAGCTGCAGCCAGGCGAGAAGGACGCCAGATCCGGCGGACGGCCCGGAATGCTGTACAGGCCCCTGCGGCCCGTGCTCGCCTTGGCTGGACCGGCCATCTCCGGCAGCGCCTCGAACAGGGCCTCGGTGTAGGGATGCCTGGGTCCGGCGAAGACCTCCCCGGTGGCCGCCTGTTCGATGATCCGGCCGCCGTACATGACCGCGACCCGTTCGGTCCGTCCCGCGATCACGCCGAGGTCATGAGTGACCAGGATGACCGCCATGCCAAGTTGTGCGCGAAGGTCGCCGATCAGCTCGAGGATGTCGCGCTGGGTGGTCACGTCTACCGCAGTCGTTGGCTCGTCCGCGATCAGCAGCCGCGGCTCGCAGGCAAGCGCGGCGGCGATCATGGCCCGCTGTCGCATCCCGCCCGACAGCTGGTGCGGGTATTCGCCGGCCACGCGCTCCGGTTCGGCTATCCGGACCAGGTTCAGCATCTCGACGGCACGCGCGGCCGCCGCACTCCGGTTGGCGCCCTTGTGCACGACTACCGACTCGGCGATCTGCCGGCCGATCGGCATCGTCGGGTCCAGGCAGCTTGACGGGTCCTGGAACACCATCCCGACGTCGTTGCCCCTGATGGTTTGCATGTCGCGCTCAGCGAGCCCGGTGAGCTCTGTCCCCGCCAGCACGACCGATCCGGCTGTGATGGCGCCGCCGGCCGGCAGCAGGCGCATGACAGAGCGGGCCGTCATCGTCTTCCCGCAGCCTGACTCCCCGACCAGGCCCAGGCATTCTCCGGCTGCGACCGTCAGGCTGACGCCGTCGACGGCCCTGACTGTGGCCCCGTTCCGGCGGATCTCGGTATGCAGGTCAGTGATCTGCAGCACCGCCCCCGGCTGCCGCTCGCTCACAGCTCTCCCTGGTCGGTGACGGCCCGGACGGCATCGCTAGACGCCCGCATGGTGTCGTAGCCGTCTGCGGAAAACGCGTCCCGCAAGCCGTCACCGAGCATGGCGAACGCGGCCACGATGACAGTGATCGCGGCCCCTGGCGCCAGGATCTCCCACCAGTACCCGTTGGAGATGGTCTGCGCGGCAGTGGCGATCATGTCACCCCAGTCGACGCTCGGGAAGGTCACGCCCAATCCCAGGAAACTCAGCGTCGCGAGGATCAGGATCGCGTTGGCGATCTGGAATGTCACGTTGACCACGATGGTGCCGACCGCGTTCGGTGCGACATGCCGCAAGATGACGCGCAACCCGCCGCCGCCCATCATGACGGCCGCCTGTACGTACTCCCGCGTCCGAAGCGTCACCGCCTCCGCGCGGACCAGGCGTGCCGTGCTCAGCCACGAAGTGGCGGCGATCACCACGACAAGCAGCGTGGTCGATGGCTGGTAGATGGACATCAGCAGCAACAGCAGGACCACCGCCGGGATGGCGATGGCGGCATCCACGACGCGCATCATGACTGCGTCAGCAGCGCCGCCGAAATAGCCAGCCACCGCCCCCCACAGCGATCCCAGCAGGGCAGCGAGGATTCCCGCAATCGCCGCGAGCTCGAGCGAGACCTGCCCGCCCCTCATCAGGCGGCCGAGCTCGTCCTGCCCGTCACTGTCGGTACCGAACGGATGACCGGACCGCGGTCCGAGGTTCGCCTGCGAAAGGAAAACGTGAGCCTGATCGGTGTGGTACACCAGCGGGCCGACGAAGCAGAATGCCGCCATTGCGACGACGATGACGCCTCCGGCAGTCGCCAGCGGATACGCCCGGCAGGCCGCGAGGGCGCGCTGCACACGGCCGGCCACGGCAGCCCGCTGCGCGGCCGCACCCGGCGGACTGAATGCCGGGCCCGCGTGCCTGCCGCGACTGCCGCGGACCGGCGCGGCGGGTGGCTCGGCCGAGCCCGCCCCGGCGAGCGAAACGCCAAGCGCACGGCTTACGCGCTGGAACGGCCGGCGATCGTCAGGGGCTGCGTGGTGCGTTGTCATGACCGCGAGGCCCTGACCCGCGGGTCAAGGACCGCGTACCCGACATCGGCCAGCAGCGAGCCGAGCGCGGCAGCCACGGCGATGACCAGCGTGAAGCCCAGCGTCACCGGGAAGTCATGATTGACCGCCGCCTGCCATATCTGCCATCCCATCCCCTGGATGTTGAACAGCATCTCCACGACCAGCGCACCGCCGACAATCTGCGGCACGCTGAGGCCCAGCAGCGTAACGACCGGCACGAGGGAATTCCGCAGCACGTGGCTTACGACCACCCGGCGCTCTCCGCCGCCGCGTGCCCGCGCGGCCTGTACGTACTCCTGGCCCAGGCTGTCTAGCGCCGATGACCGCATGTACCGGGCGAAGATCGCGATGGTGACGAGGCTCAGCGTAGCCACCGGTAGCGTCAGGTCGCGCGGGTCGGTGATAAACCCGCCAACACCGGTCCGCTGCGGGCCTTCTGCCCCGAAGAGGTGCGCGTCAACCGCCAGGTACAGGACCAGCAGCAAGCCGAGCACGAACGGCGGCACGCCGTACAGCACGTAGGTCACGCCGCGCAGCAGATGGTCGACCGCAGAGTTCCGGCGCACTGCCTGGACCAGCCCTACCGGGACCGCGATCAACAGGGCGATCAGGGTGGAGAGGCCGGTCAGAACCAGTGTCCGTGGCAAGCTTGCCGCTAGCAGCGCGCCCACGCTCTGGTTCAGCCTGAGCGAGCGCCCCAGATTGCCGCTGAGCACGCGGCCTAGCCAGGTCAGGTACCCGGCCAGGAACTGCTGATGCGCGGTCCCGCTGCCGAGCACCGCCGTGGTCGCCCCGCCCGGGGCGAGCCGGATCAGCCCGAACACGATCAGCGTCACCAGCAGCACCACGGCGACGGCCTGCAGGACGCGACGGGCCAGGTACGCCGTCACGGGTCGGGCCCGCGAGGCCGGGTGCGGTTCACTTCAGGTAGTGCCAGTCCTCGGGCGTGATTGTGCCCGTGCTGTTCTGCACGCCGATGTCCAGCCCCTTGATCGTCTCGACCAGAGTCGCCTGATCGGGTTCGTACACCACGGGCAGCTGAGTTGTCAGGTAATCGTCCCAGTTGTGCATCGTGGCATCGAACTGAGCTGAGGTCTTGGCGCGCAGGGTGTCGGTGATCAGCTTTTCGTTCTGCGGGTCGACGTATTGGCCCGCGTTGTTCGGGGCGAGTTTTTGGAACAGGGTGTCGCCGGTCGGCAGGTAGTCGGGCGCATAGGTCCAGGATCCCCAGAGTGCCAGCTGCCACTTGCACCTGCAGCTCGGGGCCGGGGAAATGCCGAAAGTGTTGTTGATGACATCGCCGAACGGCATTTGCTGCAGTGAGAGCTGGATGCCGGCCAGTGACGCGTTTGAGGTCAGTTCGCGGGCCGCGGACTGCATCCAGTCGATCCCGGATGCGTACATCATCTGGAACTTCAGCTGCCGGTGAGGCGGGATACCCGCACCGCACTGTCCGGTGCCGGTGCCAGGGCGGACGCACGTGAAGATCTTGTTTTCAATGGTCCAGCCGTGGCTTTCAAGCAGCTTCTTCGCCTCCTGGACGTTCAGGCTCCACGGGTCGCCGCTGGACTTCACATTCTGTGACAGGTAGGTGGTCGGCGGGTACAGGGAGATCGGGCCGACGGTCGTCTTGCCGTAGCCGTGCAGGGGCCCGTTGATCACGCCTTCCTGGTCCACCAGATCCTGGAATGCCCGCCGGAAGTACAGCTGCCTGAAGATCGGGGCCTGGCCGGTGGTGTTATTGAAGTTGTACGGCATGTAGCTCAGCTGCCAGAGGTACAGGGCGCTGAGGCTGTAATTCGACAGACTTGACGGATTGGCGCCGACCAGTGCCCCGGCCGCCGGGGACGGCGCATCCACCGTCGGCAGGTAGCCGACATCGATTGCGTTGTTGCCGGTCGGGTCCTGCAGCACGTTGTACTCAGCCTGCTCCGAGGTGTACGGCTGCTCAATGAACGTCGTGATGTGGTGAGGCGCCACCGGGCCGCCGTACCGGTTGTTGTAAGTGAGCGTCAGGTTGCCCTGACCGTCCATTTTCTGAATCTTCCAGGGGCCGTCAACGACGCTCCACAGCGACGACGACGCGAACGTGCTAGCGGGCTTCGACGACTGCGCGGTCAGGAAATTGAAAACAGCGTTGCACGCTGCCGCAGAAGCGGTAATCGGCACGGGCTCTTGAGTCTTCTTGTTCAGGACCGCCAGTCCCTGCGCCGGGTCACTCATCTGGTCCTTGATTGACGAGTAGGTCGCCTTGGAGCATTTGCCTGAGCCGGGCGCAGCCGACAGCGACGTGACGTCCCACGCCTTCGGCATGGGCGTGATCTGGCTGAGCTCGTTGTCGGAGAACCAGGACGGCGAGAATGGCGTAGTGATGTGCATCGTCACTTCATACTTGCCGACAGCGCGGACGTTGCTTACATCGTTGGGCAGGCCAGATG
>DASXIA010000185.1:0-2404 GCA_036488155.1 Streptosporangiaceae bacterium
GTGCGGGAGGAGGCGGACGGCTCAATCCGGCGGTTCTGCCATCTCGGGACCGGCAACTACCATCCCAAGACCGCGCGGCTGTATGAGGACTTCGGTCTGCTCACGGCGGACAGGGTCGTCGGCGAGGACGTCACTGACCTGTTCAATCACCTGACTGGGTACAGCCGGAAGACTGACTACAGCCGGCTGCTCGTGGCTCCCGCTGGCATCCGCACCGGCCTGATCGAGCGGATCGACGAGCAGGCCAGGCTGCAGCGCGCCGGGCAGCCAGCCAAGATCCAGATGAAGTGCAACGCGATCATCGACGAGGCCATAATCGACGCGCTGTACCGGGCGTCGATGGCCGGCGTTCCGGTCGACTTGTGGATTCGCGGGATCTGCGCCATCAAGCCGGGCGTGCCGGGCATGTCTGAGACAATCCGGGTGCGCAGCGTCGTCGGCCGGTTCCTTGAGCACTCACGCATTTACACCTTCGGCACCGGCGCCGAGGATTCGCCGGGCGAGGTATGGATGGGCAGCGCCGACCTGATGCACCGCAACCTCGATCGGCGGGTGGAGTCGCTGGTCCGGGTTACTGACCCCGGCCAGCGCGCTGAACTCCGGCAGCTCATCGACCTGGCGATGAACCCGCGGATCGCGTCCTGGTGGCTGTCAGCCGACGGGACCTGGACCCGGCATCACCTGGATGAGTCCGGCGCGCCGCTGACGGATGTCCAGGAACTGCTGATCAGGACCAGGCGCGTCCGTGGCGCGGATGGCTGATCAGGAGGCGGCCGCCGACGAGGTTCGAGCGGCCGGGGCGGTGCTCTGGCGGCCAGCTGGAGCCGGCGCGCAGGTAGCGCTGGTGCACCGGCCGAAGTACGACGACTGGAGCTTCCCCAAGGGCAAGCTCGATCCCGGCGAGCACGTCCTGCTGGCCGCGGTTCGCGAGGTACACGAAGAGACCGGGCTGCGCGTGACACTCGGCCGCCGGCTGCCGCCGGTGCGGTACTGGGCGGGCGGCTCGCGCAAGCGCGTCGATTACTGGGCAGCCACGGCGTCGTCGCCCGGCGGAAGCTTCGTGCCCACAAGCGAGATCGACGCGGTTGCCTGGCCGGCAGCAAGCAGGGCTGCCGCCCGGCTCAGCTACCAGCGCGACGTCGAGACGCTCGCGGCGTTCCGGGCCGGGCCGCGGCGGACGGTCCCGCTGATCCTGCTGCGGCATGCCTCCGCTGGGCGCAAGTCGGACTGGCGCCGGGACGACCGGTCCCGGCCGCTTGACGACCGCGGCACGAAGGACGCCGCCGTGCTCGCTGATCTGCTGTGCTGCTTTGGTGGCGACAGGGCGACCGGGGCGACCCCGGTGAGAGTGATCAGCTCGCCGGCTGAGCGCTGCGCGGCCACGGTTCGGCCGTACGCCTCCCGGGCAGGCGTTGAGATCGAGACCGAGCCCGCCCTTGAGGTGAGCAAGAACGGCGCAGCGGATGACCCCGAGGCTGCAAAGACCGTCGCCCGGTTCGCCGACGCTGATCAGCCGGTTGTCATCTGCGCGCACCGGGAGAACCTGCCGTTGCTGCTCGATGCGGCCTGCGCAGAGCTCGGCGCGGACTGCCCGCCGGTCGACCCGCTGCGCAAGGGTGAGTTCCTCGTGCTCCACCGTGCGGACAAGAAACTCGCCGCAATCGAGCGACACCGCGTCGACGGGGCTATGCCGGTCTAGCGAACCGCCGGGGCCGGTGACCTGACCCGCCAGCCAGTCTCGGGAGGCGATTCGCGGCTTTTGCTCGGGCCGCTAGTCACATATCACGGATTTGCGCGGCGCGAATCATCACAAACATTGCAAGGAAACGTCCGATTAGCCGGGATAATGACATACGCCAATCTCGATCCTTGCTTAGCCCGAGAGAGGCAGGCGCCGGATGCGGACCCACTCGTCTGTCAGCACAACGATGGCGCCGGTTTCCAGATCTTCCGTGACGGCCGGAAGATTGGCCAGAATGATGGCAGCCTGGTCAGCCGCCCGTCTGCCGACCAACCGCCGGATAAGAGGGAATGAGGGAGCATTTTGCGCCGGACCGGACCAGCAGAGCGCCAAAGTCCGTGTCGGCAGAGATCGACACCCTGGCCTCGGCGGCCGCACGCTCGAGTACTTCGGAGTCAGTTGCCGCTTGAATTCCGTAATCCCGGACGTGACGAGTGTCATGCCCGGTGTCAGCGAGTATTTGGGCGACCTTGGGCGAGATGTTGTTGTCGACTAAGAATCTCATGCCGAGTGCCGAAGGGGCAGCTCGCGCTCCCGGACAGCCTCGGCCGCATAGAGCAGGGATTCTCTTACGTCCTCGCGCGTAAGGCCTGGATGCTCGCTCAGAATCTCGTCCACAGTCATCCCGTCTGCCACCATTGCAATGACCGTGGCCACAGGAAA
>DASXIA010000219.1:0-4330 GCA_036488155.1 Streptosporangiaceae bacterium
GTGACAGACGAAAGCGCGCAGCACCCGACCCCTATCAAGCCAGTGCGTCCGCAGCTGCCAGTCCTGATCGGCGAGCCGGGGCTGCGCTCACGGACGCTTCAAGAACCTCAGATAAAAGGCCCCGAATACCAGGACGATTCCGACGTTTACCATCAGCCGTGCCCAGAACTGGTGGCGGAAGAATAGGACGTCCACGCAGACCACGACGGCTACCAGCGCGAGCACGTAAAGCACGACGGCTGGCTGTCTTCCCACCGCTTCGTTCTACTATGCGCGGCGCAGTGGAGCAAGAGCGGCGTTGGTTACACCAAGACGCTTGCACTGGCTCGGCACACCCTAGTCGTTGGGTGAGGGCAAAAGCCTCATAGCGGGCGCTAGAAGTCGCCTAACGACTAGGGTGTGCTCGAGCGAGGCTGTCTGCGCCGTTCAGCCGGTCGCGGTGGCGACGATCCAGGCGAGCACCAGGGCTTCCTCCCGCCAGGCGTCGTAGCGCCCAGAGCGGCCGCCGTGGCCCGCTGCCATCTCCGTTTTCAGCAGGAAGGGACCGCCCTTCGCGTCGGTCTGCAGCTTGGCGATCCACTTCGCCGGCTCACGGTAGAGGACACGGGTGTCGTTGAGGCTAGTCACCGCCAGGATCGGCGGGTACACGCGATCGGAAGTCACGTTCTCGTACGGCGAGTACGTCATCATGTACTGGTAGACCGCGGGGTCGTGCAGCGGGTCACCCCACTCTTCCCACTCCGGCACTGTCAGCGGCAGCGTCGGGTCGAGCATGGTGGTGACCGCGTCCACGAAAGGCACCTGCGCGACAATGCCGCCGAAGGCATCAGGCGCCATGTTGGCCACCGCGCCCATCAGCAGCCCGCCAGCCGACCCGCCGCGCGCGATCAGCCGGTCGGCTGACGTCCAGCCGTCCTTCACGACGTGCCGTGCGCACGCGATGAAGTCGGTGAAGGTGTTGACCTTCCGCAGCATCTTGCCGTCGTCGTACCAGTGCCGCCCCATCTCGCCGCCGCCGCGAATGTGCGCGATGGCATAGACGAAGCCGCGGTCCAGCAGCGAGATCCGCGAGATCGAGAACCCCGGGTCCATCGAGATCTCGTAGCTGCCATAGCCATACAGAAGAAACGGCGCAGTCCCGTCCCGCGGTGTGTCTTTACGGGACACCAGCGAGATGGGGATCTGGGTGCCGTCGCTGGCCACCGCCCACACGCGCTGCTGCTCGTAGTCGGCAGGATCGTATGCCCTGCCATCCGGGCCGGGGAGGACCTCGGCCTGCTTGAGCAGTGTGAGCTGACCGGTTGGGACGTCACAGTCGTAGACGGAATTGGGCGTTACCAACGAAACGTACGCGAGGCGGAACTTGTCCGTCTCGTACTCAGGATTCGAGCCGGGGTGGACCTGGTAGATCGGCTCCGGGAAGTCGATCTCGTATCCGCCAGTTCCGGACGGGATGACGCGCAGCCCGGTGAGGCCATTCCGGCGCAGGTAGATCACGAAGTGGGAAGCGAACGCGTCGACGCCGAGCAGCCGGGTGTCGTCGCGGTGCGGGATGAGCGGCGTCCAATGTGCCGGATCGGCAACCGGCGCCTCTGCGAGCTCAAAATTCAGTGCGCCGTCGTTGTGCAGGATAAGCAGTCGCTCAGTGCCGTCCGGCAGCAGCTGGTGCTCTACGTCGTACTCGACGCCGGGACGCCGTGGCGCGACGACGCGGAACTCGCCAGCCGGGTTCGCCGCATCCAGTATCCGGATCTCGCTGGTGAGCGAACTCGACGTGCCGATCATCAGGTAGCGCTCGCTGCGCGACAGGCCGACGCCCACGTTGAACTTCTCGTCGTCCTCCTGGTAAACGAGCACGTCCTCGCTGGCCGGAGTCCCGATGACGTGCCGCCAGACCCGGTATGGCCGCCAGGAATCGTTCACCGTGATGTAGAAGAGCGCGCTGGCGTCTGCTGACCAGGCCGTGCCGTAATAGGTGTCGGGGATCTCGTCGGGCGCGACCTCGCCGGACACCAGGTTCTTGAACCGCATGGTGTAGCGCTCGTCGCCGTCGAGGTCGGTGGAGTAGGCCAGCAGGTTGCCGTCCGGGCTGATGTCGAAGGCGCCGACGGCGAAGAACGGGTTGTCTCCGGCCAGCTCGTTCTGGTCGAGCAAGATTTCCTCGCCGTCGAGCGGGCTGCCGTCCGCTGTCATCGGCGGGCCGGCGTCCCCCGGCCGGACGGCCCGGCGGCAGCTCACCGGGTACTGCTTCCCCTCGATGGTTCGGGTGTAGTACCACCAGCCGCCCTTGCGGGACGGCACGGACAGATCAGACTCCTTCGTCCTGGACTTGATCTCGCTGAAGATCGTCTCGCGCAGTTCCTGATGCCCGGCGGTCAGGGCATCGGTGTAGGCGTTCTCCGCTTCCAGGAAGGCGACGGTCTCAGAGTTGTCCTTATCGGCCAGCCACGCGTAATCGTCAATGAACGTGTCCCCGTGGTACGTCCGCTCCGATGGCAGCCGCTTGACGACGGGCGGTTGCGGCGGCTGGGATTGCTCTGACTGGTCGCTCATGACCGTTGAGCTTACTTCTGCCCGGCCCCGCGCTGCCGACTTGGTGGCTGGCAGGCCAAGACTGATTCCGGGCGCCGGTCGCGGGCCTGGCTGGACCCAAGTTACGCTGAGCCAGCGCGGCTGCGAGTGGGCTGCGGCGGCCGGAAGGCGGGGACGTAGTGCCTGTTGTGATCCTGCTCATCGTGGTGCTTGCGGTGGCCGCCGTAGCTGGGCTGGCCGTCTGGATCAGGCGGACGGCGTCCTGCGGCCGGACCGCGGACGCGCCTGCCGGGGAACTGGCAAGATCGTTTGCCGGAGACGTCATGTGCCGGTCCGCCATTACCAGCGGCGGGCTGGCCCGGCTGGAGTTCTTCGAGTGGGGCGTGCGGCTGCGCGGCGTGGTCGTGAGCCGCTGGATAGTGCCGACCTGGGAAGCCCGTTATGACGAGCTTGCCCTCGCGGAACTTGTGAAGCTGCGCTTCAGCAGAATCGCCATCTGGCTCACGGTGCGCGGTGAGACCGGCGGGATCGGTTTCCTGACCAGCTTCAGCAAGGACATCCTTCGCGAACTGGCGGCACGAGATGTGCCGGTTAACCGGGCGATAGCCGAGGTCCGAAGCACCGCCGAACTCTACGCTCGCAGCCGGCAGTAGTCCTGCGCTCGCAGCCGGCAGTAGTCCTGGAAGCGGCGGCTCGCCTGGCCGCTAAGGCCGCCGAAGGCGTCGGCCGCCTCGTGGTGGTGGGCGGCCGGGTTCGGCTTGGCAGGAGGGCGCAGGCGGCGTGAGTAAATCGCGGCAAGTAAGCCCCGCAAACCGTAGCAATGACAACCAATCTTATCTTGACTCTTTCGCGTCTATCAGTCATTGTCTCTTCACGACCGATGAAAGCGCCACGAGGAAACCGATGCTGCAGCCACCCGCCGCCGTCGAGCCGTCCCCGGAGTACCAGCCGACAGCCAGGCGTTGCCGGCCGCTTACCGGCCATCGGCGGCACGCTGCGCCCACGGCGTGATGGCGGCGCAGGCCCGCCGGACGGGCCGACAGCGCCGTACGCCAATCCGGGTAAGGGCGGCTTCCCGACTAGGAAAGGCCGTCCCGCGAAGCTTCGATTCTTCGTCCGCCGCTGCGTTACCGTACGACCGAATGTGCCCAGCCATTAGCGAGCCTTACCGCCCGAGCACGGCTACAGAACCCAACCCGACCTAAACAAAGAGAAAGTGACAGCATGTGATTCGGAGCGTTAAGGCGGCACTCGTCAGCCTGTCGGCCGCAGCTGTCCTGGCTTCGCTGCCAAGCTACGCCTACGCCTCGCCCGGCCTGGCCCGCCGGGGCGAGCCGGGAAAGCTGTGGCTTATCAAGCAGAATGACCTGGCCGCCATCGGTACCCAGTACCAGCCGCTGTTCCGCTGGGTGGCCTGTGGGGTGGCGACAGCAAACGGCCCCGGTGGCGTGCCCGGCGGGGCATGCAGCCCAGGCCAGGTGCCCACGTTCGGCAACTACTTCCTGCTCAAGCAGGCGATCGCTGACGGCCAGGTCGTCACGGGCCAGACGATCCTGTTCGACCAGGAGCCGTGGGTCCTCACGCCGCCGCGCGAGCAGGCGAAGCCGGGGCAGTACGCCCGCATGATCGGCAAGCTCTGCCAGGCTCACGGGATCAGACTGATCTTCACCGCAACCGATCACGTCCTGTCCGCTGCGATACCCGTGGACAAGATCGCTGCGCACTACGCGTACGCGGTCAGCATCCAGACCCAGCGGAATGACGGCGATCCGGCGAAGTTCATCAGGTTCGCGCGGCG
>DASXIA010000265.1:0-13898 GCA_036488155.1 Streptosporangiaceae bacterium
CCGAGCGGCTCGAATCCTGCCTCGCCGAGCAGCACGTACTCGGAGACCGACAGATCGGATGTGAATACGCCGCCAGGGGTCGCGCCTGCAGTCTGCGCGAGCCGGCTATCGGCGGCCTGCGGCTCCCAGGTCGCTGCGCTCTGGCTGGACTGACTGGAAAACAGCGGCACGGCGCCTCCCATGGATTGCGGCTGGTAGCCACGGGCAGCCTACTGCGATCCTGTGAGCCCTGTCGTGACGCTGGCGGGGTCGGCCCGGCGCGCCTGTGTCGATCCTGGGATGGCTAGCGAAGACCGAGGACCGTGAGCAATGCTTCATCGATCCCCCACTGCTGCTCCGGCCTGACTCGCCCGACCAGGTCGCCCAGTCTGCTGGAATCGATTGCTCCGACCTGCTCGACAAGCACCCTTGTCGTGTTGCCGAGCAAGTCGACCTCGGGGCGAAAGGAGGCAGGTCGCGCACTCAGCGATGTGGGCGCGACCAGTACCACAGAGCGCGGCAGCAGCTCGTTGGCCTGGACGATCACCCCGTAACGGCGGCCCTGCTGTTCATGGCCAGTGCCGCGCGGCGAGCGAAATTCGTAGATGTCACCCCGGAGCACGCATGCTCTCCATGAATGCTGCTACCTCGGCCATCTCGCGCCGGTCCGCTTCGTCGGCCTCCAAGGCGGCTACCTCGGTGGCCAGCGCAGAACGCCGTCTCAAGCGGCTAGCGCTGTCAAGAATGGCACGTCGAATCGCCTCGGACCGGCTGACGCCGGTCGCCTCAAGCTGTGCAAGCGCCCGCATGGCCTCCGGGTCGAGGCGCACGCTGATGGCAGACGACATGGCAAACAGTGTATCACGTTATGTCTTACACGCTGCCGGCATTCACCGGCGGCACGCTGCCGTCCTCCCTCAGGCGGCGTGGTCTTGCTGCCCGGACGGTCATTACTGCCCATGAGACGCCCGGGTGGACATACACGTGCAGCAGCAGACGGGCGTACCGCATCGCCGTGATACAGAGGCCGGCCTGGACCCGGACTCGCGCTGGCAGCTGGGGATCTGCCCGAAGTGCGGCGGCGAGCGCTACACCGACCGGCGCGTGCGTTGTTAGGGCAGGCAAGCAGGCGAGCGCTACTGCGAGATGGCAGTCGCACCGCCCGGCTCCGGAGTTGGGCGTACCTCGACTTCCAGGTCGGGCCGAACCAGACTGGATTCGGCGTAGAGCTGGTACGCCCGCAGGTCGGCCCGGGTCAGTGGCGGCGGCACGACCGCGCGCGGCCACAGTTTCCTGACCCTCACGACGTTCAGCTCGGCCGCGTAGAGCGTTATGTTCGCCTGCACAAAGAGCCAGGCGAGCAGGCCGAGCACGAAGCCGAAGGTTCCGTACGCGGAGTTGCTGGCGTGCTTGACGACGATGCCGCCGGCCAGCTGAAGAATCTGCCATGCGATGGCGGCCAGAATCGCGCTGAGCCGCAGGTCGCGTGTGGCGACCTCGGGAGCGGTCGCGATTCGGAAGCCGAGCCAGTACAGGCCGACGTTCAGGATCAGCGACACCAGGATGGCCGCGATCTGGCCGCCCACTCCGCCAAGGTGAGCTGCGCCGCCGGCCACCGTGGATAGCGCGATCGTGATGATCTGGCCGGGGCCGATCACGCCGATCAGGCCCAAGCTGCGCAGCAGCTTCTTAGGGAACCGGGGGCGCTGGAACAGCGGTACTTCCCACACGCTGTTCAGCGCGTTCTGAATGGCGTTGGCAATACCGCGGGCGCCATACAGCGCGAACAAGATACCGATCACCAAGGCCAGGCCAGTCCCGTTGAGCCCGTGCTTCATGGTGCCGCTCAGCTCGGTGCCGATGACCGGATACTGATGCAAAGCGTGCAGCAGGTGGTCGCCCACCTTCGGGTTCTTGCTCGCGATGATGCCGAGTACCGTGACGCCGACCAGCAGCAACGGGAAAATCGAGGCGAACGCATAGTAGGCGACCAGGGCGGCAAGGTTGCCGGCCCGGTCGTCGCTGAATTTCTTCACGGTCGCGACCGCGACAGCTATCCAGGGCCGGTCGCGCTGCGCCCGGTCCACGGACTTGATGAAGCGGCTGGCTTTGGCTGCCGGGCCATTGCCGGCTTGCTGGTGCGTGCCCATGACGTCGCAATATGTACCCGGCAGGCGCGGGTTAGTCGCCGGCGAGGTCGCGACAGCTCAGTGCAAGTGGCAGGCGCTAGGCGCTCGCCGCCGGCCGGCCGGGCCCGGCTTCCAGATCCAGCTCGTCCAGGTTCGCCTCGTGGTCGGCCGCGCACCGGAGCTCGATGTGCACTGGCTCACCACAGTCCCGGTGTGTCAGTACTACCGGGGCTCCGTCCGGGGCCAGCCACCGGTCGCCCCACTCCATCAGCGCGACCAGTACCGGAAAGAGCTCGGCGCCCTTGTCAGTCAGCCGGTACGCGAGCCGGGTGCGCTGGCCGGGCTCGCGGTACGGCTCCCTCGCCAGCAAGCCTTCCTCGACGAGTTCGGCGAGCCGGGCAGCCGTCACTGGCTCGCTGATACCGGTGCGCTGCGCGAAGTGGTCGAATCTCGTCGTTCCGTAGAACGCCTCACGCAGGATCAGCAGCGCCGACCGGCTGTTGACCACCCCCAGCGCCCGTGCCATCGAGCACCCGGTGGCCTGCCATCCGGCCCGCGGCGACAGCGGTCCGGACAGCCGGATCGTATGCGCTTGCGGTGACGTTTCCATGAGACTGACTGTAGCTGACTTGTGAAAGTCTAAGCCAGCACGCTACCGTCTGGCTATGCGATTGCTAAGCCAGCCGACTCGGACCCTCGTGATCGTGTGCGCCGGCGTGGTCATGGCCAGCCTGGACCTGTTCATCGTGAACGTGGCGCTGCCGCAGATCGCGGTCGATCTGCATGAGCCGAGCCTGGGCACGCTGTCCTGGGTGCTGAACGGCTACGCGATCATCTACGCGGCGCTGCTGGTACTGGCGGGGCGGCTGGCCGACCAGCGCAACCGCAAGGCGGGCTTCCTGCTTGGCGTCGCTATCTTCACAGTCGCGTCGGCGGCCTGCGGCGCAGCCGCGAGCGTGCCGATGCTGATCGCCTTCCGGCTGGTTCAGGCGGCCGGGGCGGCTCTGCTGACGCCGACCTCGCTTGGCCTGGTGCTGGCCAGCTATTCGTCCGAGCGCCGCGGCGCCGCAGTTCGCGCCTGGACTGCCACCGGCGGCATGGCCGCGTCGCTCGGGCCGGTTATCGGCGGGTTGCTCGTCGCTGCCAGCTGGCGCTGGGTATTCCTGGTCAACGTCCCGATCGGCCTGGCCGCGCTCGTCATCGGCTGGCGCAAGCTCCCGGATGTGCCAGGGCACGCCGGCCCCCGCCCCGACGAGTTGTCCGCCTTGCTGGTAACGGCCGGGGTTGGCACCTTCACTCTCGGACTGGTTCGCGGCGGCGCCTGGGGCTGGGGCTCGGCAACCACCGTCGGTTTGCTGGCCGCGTCGGTGGTCGTGCTAGGGCTATTCGCGCTTCGCTGCGCGCGACATCACAATCCGCTGATCGAGCCCGAGTTGTTCCGGGTCCGTACCTTCTCCGGCGCCTCGCTGGCGATGCTGTTGTTCTCCGTCTCGTTCGGCGCGATGCTGCTGTCCATCGTGCTGTGGATGCAGGACGCCTGGGGATGGTCCGCGCTCAAGACCGGTCTGGGTCTCGCACCGGGACCGCTCATGGTGCCGCTGTTCTCGTTCGCTTTGACCGGACGGCTGCTGGCCAGGTACGGGCCAGCAGCGGTGATCGGAGCAGGCGCGGCCCTGTTCGCGGCAGGCACTGCCTGGTGGTCGGTAGCCGTTCAGCTGCGCCCGGACTACCTTCAGGTCCTGCCCGGCATGATCGTCACCGGAATCGGCGTCGGACTCACCTTGCCGTCCTTGATGTCCACGGCGGCCTCGTCGTTGCCGCCGCCCTCGTTCGCCACCGGCTCGGGTGTAGTGAACATGCTGCGGCAGGTCGGCTTCGCCGTCGGCGTCGCCATGCTGGTGGCCGTGCTCGGCAGCCCGCACAGCGCGGCGGCCGAGCTGACTGCCTTCAGGCACGGCTGGTACGCGACGGCGGGAGCCGGCGTGGCCGCGGCACTTGCCGCAGCCCTGCTGCGCCGCCCCGCCGCGGTGCGGCAGCCGGCTCCGGCCGCGCCGGACCTAGCCGCCTAGCTGGTCGCCGGCTAGCGAGGACCGGCCAGCCTGGACTTCAGGGCAAGCACCTCACCGGCGGTGCGCTCACCGGAGCGGATCGCGCCGCCCACGTAGCCGGCCTGCACAACCGCGGTCTCGGCGCCAGCCAAGTGGCTCCGGCCGGGTGTGCAGAGGTGGCCGGGATGGAGTACGGGCTAGGCCAGTCGAAGCGCCTCCGCCGGCGGTAGCTGAGCCGCGCGGATGGCCGGATAGATCCCGGCCAGCGCGCCGACCGCGAGAGCGAGGCCGACCGCCGCGGCGAGGCTTGGCAGCGAGACGACGGCGTGCCAGTGCCTGCTCGCGGCGAATGCAGCCGTGGCGATCGACCCGAGCGAAGCGCCGGCTACGCCGCCCACGCCCGCCAGCAGGACGGCCTCGGCTGCGAACTGGAGGCAGATGTGGCGCCGATTCGCGCCGAGGGCGCGGCGCAGTCCGATCTCGTTGCGCCGCTCGAGCACCGCGATCACCATGACGTTTCCGATGCCGATCCCGCCGACGAGAAGTGCCACGGCGCCGAGCGCAAGAAACAGGCCCTGGAAGGCTGTGGTCGCGTCGGCTCGCGCGATGAGCGCGTCGGCCGGATCGCTAACCGTGACGTCTTGCGGAGCGCTTGGATCCGTCGTCGCCGCGAGCACCGATTCCACTGCCGGGACGCTCGCGGGGTTGGTGCGGACGTACACCTGAACCGGACTGACGCCGGCATGCAGCAACTCCCGGGCGACGGGCTGACCCACAAGCGCGGCAGTATCGAGTTCCGGGGCCAGCTTGATCGGATCCAGGATCCCGGTGACCGCGAACCAGTGATTCGCGATCCACACCAGCACGGAGCCGTCTGCCCGGTCGATGCCGAGCGCCTGCGCGGCATACGGGCCAAGCACGACGGAGGGGTACCGGGCCGTGGCTGTCGTCAGGAAGGCCCCCTTCGCCATCTGACCCTGAAGAGTGTGCAGCAGGCCGGGCTGCGCCCAGTAGACGGTGATGGCGTTGGTGTTAGTGACCGGAATCCGGTCGCTCCGGTAGATATTGCCAGGGACATCACCGATGGCTGCGTCGTCGATCACCGGCCCGATCCTGGCGATCATTCCCGGAGCTGTCACCGGCAGTGCGGCGTTCGAGTTGCTGAACGTCTGTCCCGGCGTCACCGTCAGCAGGTTGGTGCCCAGTGCGTCGATCTCGGCCACGAGCTGAGCCCGGCTGGATGCCGAGATGCCGAGCACCGCGACCATGGTGGCGATGCCCAGGGCGATTCCGAGAGCGGAAAGGACGCTGCGAGCAGGCCGGATGACGATTCCGGCAAGAGCGACCGGCCACAGGTCGGCCGGTCGCATCCGGCTGGCCGCGCTCGCCAGCCGGCGGTGCCCGCCGCTACTCATGACGCCTCGCTGTCGTGATCGATGACGCCATCGCGGAGCCTGATGGTCCGGCGCGCCGCCGCGGCGATCTCTGGGTTGTGGGTCACGACCAGCATGGTGACGCCGCGCTGGTTCAGGCCAGCAAGGATCGCCAGGACCCCGGCGCCGGCAGCGGTGTCCAGGCTGCCGGTCGGTTCGTCGGCCAGAATGATCGCGGGCTCGCCCACGATTGCCCTGGCAATGGCGACACGCTGCCGCTCACCGCCGGACAGCTCGGCAGGACGGTGCGCGGCCCGGTGACTGAGCCCGACCTGATCGAGCGCCGCCGCGGCAGCCGCGCGCCGTTTACTGGCTGCGACGCCTCGATACAGCAGGCCGGTGGCGACGTTGTCCAGAGCCGAGAGGCCGGGCAGCAGGAAGAAATGCTGGAAGACGAATCCGATACTGACAGCCCGGATGCCGGACACTTCCCGGTCCGCCAGCCCGTCGACAGCCTGATCCGCGACCCGGATCGAGCCGGTCGTCGGCTGCTCGAGCGTGCCCGCCAGCGCGAGTAGCGTCGACTTCCCCGAGCCGGACGGCCCGATAACCGCGACGAAATCGCCAGCATCGACGCTGAGGGTGAGCGACCTCACCGCAGTGACCGGCGGCGAGCCAGGATGGATCTTGGTGACATCAGCCATAGCAAGCGCCGTCACTGTGACACCACCACCTTGGTGCCAACGGTCAGAGCGGAACCGCTGATCTGAACGAGCCCGCTGGCATATATGCCGGTGTGCACACCCACCAGACGGTGTGCCCCGGACGGCAGCACGACCTCCACCCCATAGCCGCCGCCGGCCAGCGCTAGCAGCGCGTTGACCGGGGCCGACAGGACGCCGCGTGCTACCTGTACCGCGAGCGATACCTGCACTGGCACGCTATCGCCGGTGCCGGTTGCGGCCGGGCGCACCGGCGTAACGAACAGGACCGAGGTGGCGCCCTGCGCCCCGCTACTGCCATTTCCGCCGCTGGCACCGCCACCACCTGCACCGCCACCGCTGCCGCCACTACCCGGCCCGGAGCTGGCCGTCGCTGGCGGTGGACCGATGCTCGTGACCCGGCCAGGCGTCGCGGCCTGTGACGGCAGGATGATGCTGACAGACTCGCCGGTGTGCACAACCGGCATGTTCGGAGTGACCAGCACGGTGACCACCCGGCGGTCGGTCGTCACCAAATAAGGTTCCTGGCCCGGCTGGGCGTTCTCGCCAGCCGCGACCTGCCAGGCGCCGACGAGGATTGGTCGTGGCAGGAAGACGACCTGCCCGAGCGGAATCTGACCAGTCTGCGTCAGTCCATGCGACGCCTGCCATCGCTCGATAGCGATCGCCGTCGCCGAGGTGAACTCGTCGCTCGGCGCCGTCAGCAGACCGGTGGCGAAGTGACCGGCAATCAGCGCCGCCGTTAGCTGCCTGACGTCCGGACCGCTGGCCATACCCAGCTGGAAGGACCGCCAGACTGGCACCCGGCCAGCCATCAGAAAGACTGGTTGATCGTCAACGCGGTAAAGGACATGGCCGGACTTGATGGTCTGCCCCGGTGCCGGGAGCCAGGTGTAGGTCCCGGTCATCGCGTTGATGACCGGGACGCTGGCCCGGTAGCCGAGCGTCCCCTCGGTCAGCGCGGACTGTGTCAGCGTGGTGCGGCTGACCGTGGCCGTCGTAATTCGCGGCAGCTGCGGCGCGGCTGTGCTGGCCTGACTGCCCGTCAGCGTGACGGTAGCCGCCGCGCCGACCGCCGCGGCCCCGGCCAGCCCGGCCACCAGGGCCGGTCGCCTCCCCGTCACGGTCCGGTCCCGTCGTCGTGCACGCCGGCGGGCAGGAGGTGCCGGCAGGCGGTGTCCGCGGCGCGGAACTGCGGCGAGTACCGGCCGAAGTCACTGGTAATGCCAGGCACGTTGCCAAGGCTTAGCTCGCCAGACGTAGTCGGATCCAGCATGTTGATGTCGTGACCGCGCATGCACTGCGCATATCTGGTCAGGGCAGCGAGCCGTGTCGGCGATAGCTGGGCGGCAGCGCCCGCCCCCTTGGCCTGGATTATGGGCCGCATGAAATGGTTGCAAGCAGCGTAAGCCGGCCTCGTCGCGGCGTCCTGCGTCGGCATGTTGATGCTCAGACCGGCGTGACCAGGCCGGTGGTACGGGTCTGACATAGCGACGCCGTGGCTGCGCATGCACCGCGCGAAGTGGACCATGTCCGAGTCCGCCTGCTGCGTAGTCAACTGCCCGGCCGGCGAATGGTTAGCCTGACTGCCGCGTGCGGCCAGGCTTGCAACCGGCGCGCTGCCAGGACTGGAGCCGCCGCCGCTTGAGCACGCCGCCATCAGGGCGGCCAGGCCAGCCAGGAGGGCGGCCCTACCCGCCCAGCCCGCTCGCCCACGCTTTCGTGTCATCGTGACCTCCTCGTTTGCCCGGCCGTTGCCGAGCGAACCCAGTCGTACCGGGCTAGCGATCACGCTGGCGTCACAGCAAGGACAGCCCAAACCCCGTATCGCGGCCGCGCGGACACCTGCCGGGCAGGTCAGCCAGCCAGGCCCGGACCGGGCCGCGCTCGCGTTGTGATCGTGCTGTGACCCGGGCGAGGGCAGGATGACTGCATGCGGGTGCTGGTGGTGGAAGATCACATCGAGCTGGCGAACGACATCGCCGACGGCTTGCGCGATCAGGGCATCGGCGCCGACGTGGCCTACGACGGATCAGCAGCCATTGAGAAGGCCACGATGACCCGTTACGACGTCGTCGTCCTAGACCGGGATCTGCCGCGGATCCACGGGGATGCCGTCTGTGCCACGCTGGTCAGCGCGGGCGCACGTGCCCGCATCCTCATGCTCACCGCTGCCGGGACTGTCGACGACCGAGTCGATGGGCTGATGCTCGGTGCAGACGACTACCTCATCAAGCCGTTCGCGTTCGCCGAGCTTGTCGCCAGGCTCCGGACGCTTGCCCGGCGCGAGCCTGCCGCGCCGCCGGTCCTGGTCCGCGGCGACCTAGTTCTCGACCGGGCGAGGCGACGGGTGAGCCGGGGCGGCCGGCCGGTCCCGCTCAGCCGGAAGGAGCTCGCCGTGCTGGAGGAACTGCTCGTGGCCGACGGAGCCGTAGTCAGCGCCGAGGATCTGCTGGAGCGGGTCTGGGACGAGAACGCTGACCCGTTCACCAGGACCGTGACCGTCACCGTGGGCAGGCTACGGAGCAAACTCGGCGAGCCGGACCCGATCGAGACGGTCATCGGCAGCGGGTACCGCCTGCCATGAACAGAGCCGTGAGCGTAGTTGCGCGGCTGGCGCGGCGGTGCACACCGCAGCGAGTCGGACCGCGGCTGACCCTGACCTTCGCAGGGCTGTTCCTGCTGGCGGGCTCTGCCCTGCTCGGCCTGACCTACGGCTTGGTCGATGCGAGCCTGCCGAGCACGGGTGCCCACGGCCTGACTAAGAACCAGCTGCTTAAGGTGGACCGGGACTGCTATGCCAAGGCGAAGGGCTACAAGCCCGCTGCCATCGGTTGCGCCCACAAGGCGTTCGCAGCCGGCGTCGGGGCCGGCTCGTCCGATCAGCGCGACCGCGCGCTTAGCAGCCTGCTCACCTACTCGCTCATCGGACTCGGCATCACGACGCTGGCATCGGGCGGTATCGGCTACCTGGTCTCCCGCCGGGTGCTGCAGCCAGTCCGCTCCATCACCGAAACGGCCAGGCGCGCCTCGCAGGAGCATCTGGGTGAGCGGCTCGCGCTGTCCGGGCCCCGCGACGAGCTGCGTGAGCTCGCGGATACCTTCGACGAGATGCTGGACCGGTTGGACCGAGCCTTCGCCGCGCAACGGCAGTTCGTCGCTAACGCCTCGCACGAGCTGCGGACTCCGCTGACTGCCATGCGGACCGCCATCGATGTCACGCTTGCCAAGCCGGGACGGACACCGCGCCAGCTTGAGGACATGGCGGTCCGCGTGCGCCGCTCGACCGAGCAAGCTCAGCACATGATCGATGCACTGCTGACGCTTACGATCAGCGAGCAGCGCCTGCCGCAAGTCGAGGAACTCGACCTGGCGGCCCTCGCCGAGGACGCCCTGGAGCAGGCAGACGAGGGCATCCGGCAGAGCGGCCTGCGCCTGGACGCTGCACTCGAGCCGGCCCGGATGAGCGGCGACGCGCACCTGTTCGGGCGCCTGGTGTGGAACCTGGTCGACAACGCAGTCCGGCACAACGTCGCGGATGGCTGGATCCGGATTTGCACCGGCACCGACGATGGTGCCGCCTACCTCCGCATCGTCAACAGTGGCGACGTGATCCCCGATTCGGCAGTCGGTACCCTTGCCGAACCGTTCCGCCGGCTGGCCGGGCGCACCGGTCAGGGCGGCGGCTTCGGACTCGGCCTGTCGATCGCGAAGTCGGTTGGCGACGCGCACGGAGCGACCATGACCATGACCAATCCGGCTCGCGGCGGGCTCGATATCCTCCTCAGGATGCCGCAGCCCGGCTAGGGTCCGGGTCGGGCCGCCGCAGCATCGATCTCGGCTTTCAGCCATTTGCTCGCCGGTGCGCCTCCACGACTCGGCCAGCAGTTCCGCGACCCGGTCGCCGGCGCGGCGGCAAGCAGATCCGCGCCCGCGCCCGGCAGCCCTAGCGCGAACCTGCGAGCGCCGACCAGATCCGTCACCTGCCCGGGCTAGGGCCACGATCGTGACCGCTACAGCACGTGCTCGGTCACCATTCCGAACGGCTGGAAGCCGAGCCGACGGTAAACCGGCTCACCCTGATCCGATGCCGTCAGCACCGCGATGTCCGCGCCCAATTCGCGCGCGGCCTGCAGGCTGGCCAGCGTGATCGCGGTGCCGAAGCCGCGCCGCTGGTGACTCGCCAGGGTCGAGATGTTGTACAGGCCGGCTACACCCCCGTGGCTGAAGACCTCTGCCGTGCACACCGGCCGGCCTTCGTAATAACCGGCCAGGTAACGGGCCCGGCAGGCCGGCGACAGCGCATACTCGGCGGCGCGCGCGAAGAACTCGACCACGGTCGGTGAAGGCGGGTCCCAGTTGGCGGCGAGTACCCAGGACCAGTCGCGCAACTCGCTTGGCCCGGCGACCAGCCTGATCTCAAGGCCGTGGCTGGCTGAGACTGGGCTGGCTGAGACTGGGCTAGGGGTAATCGGGGGCAGGTTAGCAAGGTAGCGCCACATGGTCGGCTCCGCATTGGCCGGCGGCAGTCCCGCACTGGCCAGCAGCGCGGCCAGGTCGCCAGGAGCCGAGCCCGGGCCGACGCGCCAGGCGAACTGGCGTCCGATCGCCGACAGTTCCGCCACGGTCTCCGCCAGCCGGGCAGGCGCGGTAGCCGCAGTGAACCGCGCGGCGCCGACAAAGTTGAAGGTGTCGTCATCCAGCCCGCTGTCGGCGATCAGCAGGTCCGGCGCCTGGTCCACAGTCATGCCCGGTGTCTGGCGATGCAGGTGGCAGGCATGCTCAGCCAGGTTGACCTCCAGCCGCAGGCCGAGACCGGCAGGCGGCTGCCTGATGGGCGGCTGCCCCCCGTCTGATCTGCTCGTCACCGGGCCCACGGTAGTCTTGCGCAGGGCAAGGGCAGGGGGATCCGCGCTTGAAGGGCTGTCATAGTTGCTATCGCTGGTACTGCCGAAGGGCTCGCTTGAGCGCGCCACCCTCGAGCTGTTTGATGCTGCCGATCTGACGGTGCGCCGGTCGTCGGACCGTGACTACCACGCGAGCATCGACGATCCGCGGGTCGAGCGGGTGCGGTTCCTCCGCCCGCAGGAGATCCCGTCCTACGTGGAGGAGGGGCTGTTCGACTTCGGTATCACCGGCCGGGACTGGATTGCCGAGACCGGCGCCGATATCGCGTCGCTCGGCGAACTCCAGTATTCCAAGGCCACCTCCGAGCCCGTCCGGGTCGTACTCGCCGTGCCTGCCACGGCGTCCTGGGAGTCGGCAGCCGACCTGCCTGAAGGCATCCGGATCTCTACCGAGTTCCCCGCGCTGACCCGCCGGTACCTGGAAGCGCGCGGGGTCAAGGCAGTGGTCATCCCGTCCTACGGAGCCACCGAGGCCAAGGTGCCCGACATCGTCGACGCCATCGTCGACCTAACCGAGACCGGCGCCTCGCTGGCCCGCAACGGCCTGCGAATTCTGGACACACTGCTGACCAGCTACACCGAGTTGGTCGCGAACCCGGCTGCGTACTCAGATCCGGCCAAGCGGGACGCGATGGAGGATGTCGCGCTGCTGCTGCGCGGTGCGATCAGCGCGCGCGGGAACGTCCTGCTCAAGCTGAACGTGAGCGCGTCCGAACTCGGCGCCGTATCGGCGATCCTGCCGGCCATGTCTTCGCCGACCGTAACGTCGCTGGCCCGCGGCGACATGCACGCGGTCGAGGCGGTCGTGCCCAAGCGCGGCGTGAACCGGCTGATCCCGGCGCTGAAGGCCGCCGGCGCTCGCGACATCCTGGAGATCCCCATCAGCAAGATTGTCGAGTAAGCCCCCAGTGTCGGGTAACACAGTGTCGGGTAACACAGTGTCGGGTAACAACGAGCCGAGTAATACCGTGCTGAGGCGAGTTGACCTTCGCGGCCAGGTGCCAGGCCGGATGCCAGCTGGCGACCTGGCGTCGCTGCTGCCGCGCGCCGCGCTTCACGTCGGCGCAGCCATCGATCAGGTGCGGCCATTGTGCGACGACGTACGCAAGCGCGGCGCTCCAGCCGTCCGGGAGTACTCGGCTCGGTTCGACGACGTCGACCTGGCCAGCACCGTCGTGCCGCAGGAGGCACTAGCCGCCGCCCTCGCGGACCTCGACCCGGCCGTTCGCGCTGCGCTCACCGAGGCTGCCAGGCGCGCCAGGCTGGTCCATCAGGCTCAGCGCCCGGCCGAGACCTGGACGGCTGTTGCCGCCGGCTCCACCGTCACCGAGCGGTACCTGCCGGTCCGCCGGGCCGGCGTCTACGTGCCCGGCGGCCTGGTCGCTTACCCCTCGTCGGTGCTGATGAACGTCATCCCGGCCCAGGTTGCCGGGGTGAGCGAGATCGCCGTGGCGTCGCCGCCGCAGGCCGAGCATGGCGGCCTGCCGCACCCGGCCATCCTGGCGGCATGCGCCCTCCTTGGCGTCACCGAGGTGCACGCAGCAGGCGGTGCGCAGGCGATCGCGATGCTCGGCTACGGGACGTCCGACTGCGCGCCGGTCGACGTCATTACCGGTCCGGGCAACATCTACGTCGCCGCGGCGAAGCGGCTGCTGCGCGAACGGGTGGCCATCGACGCCGAGGCCGGGCCCACCGAGATCGCGATCATCGCCGATGACGGCGCAGACGCAAGCTTCATTGCAGCCGATCTGGTCGCACAGGCCGAGCACGACCCCTTGGCCGCCTGCCTGCTCATCAGCACCAGCGCCGCACTCGCCGACCGGGTTGACACCGAGCTGGCAAAGGCGGCATCGCAGGCCAGGCACGCCGAGCGGGTCCAGGCAGCGCTGGCCGGCCAGTCCGCCTGCGTGATCGTCGACGACGCGGACGCCGCGCTGGCCGTCAGTGATGCCTGGGCGCCTGAGCACCTGGAGATCCAGGCGAGGGACGCCGCCATCCTCGCCCGTCGAGTCCGCAACGCGGGCGCGATCTTCGTCGGCCCGTGGGCACCGGTGTCGCTCGGCGACTACCTGGCCGGGTCCAACCATGTACTCCCGACCGGCGGGACAGCGCGCTACTGTGGCGGCTTGTCGGTACTGTCCTTCCTGCGCTGCGTGCACGTCGTCGAGTGCGATAAAGCAGCCCTGGCGGCCGTGGCACCGCACATCGACGCGCTGGGCGGCGCGGAGGACCTGGCCGCGCACGTGCAGGCGGTACGCGTCCGGGTGCCGGCTGACAAGGATCACCCGTGACGGCCCCGCCAGTACGCGCTGACCTGGCCGGCCGCCACCCTTACGGCGCGCCGCAGCTGGATGTGCCGGTCCGGCTGAATACCAACGAGAATCCGTTCCCGCCGTCAGCCGCGCTCGTTGCTGACATCGCCGCCGCAGTCACCTCAGTCGCGGGCGGGCTGAACCGGTACCCGGACCGGGACGCCGTCGCTCTGCGTGAGGCACTGGCCGCCTACCTAGGGCACGGGCTCACCGGTGACCGCACCTGGGCGGCCAACGGGTCCAACGAGATCATCCAGCAGCTCCTGCAGGCATTCGGCGGACCAAGCCGCAGCGCGCTGGGTTTCGAGCCGTCGTACTCAATGCACCCCTTGATCAGCCAGACGACCGCGACCCGGTGGATCGCAGCAGAGCGGAGCAGCGATTTCGGCCTGGAGCCGGGGGAGGCTGCCGAGGCAGTGCGCCGCCAC
>DASXIA010000297.1:0-3928 GCA_036488155.1 Streptosporangiaceae bacterium
CTTTGAAGCGAAGACGCTAGTCTTCGTGGAGTCAACGGTGAAATACCACTCTGGTCGTTCTGGATGTCTAACCTGGGTCCGTTATCCGGATCAGGGACAGTGTCTGGTGGGTAGTTTAACTGGGGCGGTTGCCTCCTAAAAGGTAACGGAGGCGCCCAAAGGTACCCTCAGCCTGGTTGGCAATCAGGTGTCGAGTGCAAGTGCACAAGGGTGCTTGACTGTGAGACAGACATGTCGAGCAGGAGCGAAAGCTGGGACTAGTGATCCGGCGGTGGCATGTGGAAGCGCCGTCGCTAAACGGCTAAAAGGTACCCCGGGGATAACAGGCTGATCTTCCCCAAGAGTCCATATCGACGGGATGGTTTGGCACCTCGATGTCGGCTCGTCGCATCCTGGGGCCGGAGCAGGTCCCAAGGGTTGGGCTGTTCGCCCATTAAAGCGGTACGCGAGCTGGGTTTAGAACGTCGTGAGACAGTTCGGTCCCTATCCGCTGCGCGCGTAGGAGTCTTGAGAGGGGCTGTCCCTAGTACGAGAGGACCGGGACGGACAAACCTCTGGTGTGCCAGTTGTTCCGCCAGGAGCACGGCTGGTTGGCTACGTTTGGAAGGGATAACCGCTGAAAGCATCTAAGCGGGAAGCTCGCCTCAAGATTAGGACTCCCTCAGGGTTAACCTGGTAAGGCCCCCAGTAGACGACTGGGTTGATAGGCCGGAGGTGGACGCACGGCAACGTGTGCAGCTGACCGGTACTAATAGGCCGAGTGGCTTGGCTTCTACTCACAATCTTGTTTCGCGTCCACTGTGCGGTTCCCGAGATGCGGTCGGGCGCCTCGATCCGGAGTAGTTCCGGGTGGAGGCGCTGCTGACATCTCCATAGTGTTTCGGTGGCCATGGCGAAGGGGAAACACCCGGCTCCATTCCGAACCCGGAAGTTAAGCCCTTCAGCGCCGATGGTACTGCCCGGGGGACTGGGTGGGAGAGTAGGACGCCGCCGGACATCTTCCCGCTGGGGGTCGTTACCTGAACAGGTAGTGGCCCCCAGCGCATTTGTGTGTGTACCTGTATTTGCTCGGCTGTGATTGCTCGGCCGGACCAGGCGGGTTGTGCCGCCGGACTTTGTTGAACTCGCACCGCGACGCGCTCTCAGCCCCACCCGGGTTGGCCTGTGACGGCGCGGACGAGCCGATGTTGGAGGATGGATCGATGGCGAGCGATTCGCGCGGGTCTTCGCCTGACCGGCCTAGCGCGAGGTCAGGCGGCAGCCGGTCGGATGCTGGCCGCAGCGGTACTGGTCGCAGCCCCGCCGGCCGAGGGAGCAGCCGCGGGGAAGGCGCTCGGGGGGTCGGCGCCCGTGGTGGCGGTGCTAGTGGTGGCGGTGCTAGTGGCGGAGCCACTGGTCGCCGGTCGGCGACGCAGGGCAGTTCTTCCCGAGACGGGACACGAAGTGATGCCGGTCGCGGCGGTGCTAGTCGAGGTGGCGCCAGTCGCGGCGGTGCTAGCCGCGACTGGGCGGCGCGAGGTGGTGCAGGCGGTAGTAGTGCTCGTCGTGACACCACCCGTGGTGACACTGGCCGTGGCCAGGCTGACCGTGGTGAGGCTGGCCGCAGCGGCGAAGCCGGCCGGGAGAGCACCGGCCGAGACGGTGCGTCGCGCGGCTACCGGTCGCGCGGACCGGCCGAGGGCACTTCCAGCTCACGGACTAGCGGGTCGCGTGCTGCCGGGTCGGCTGGTGCCGGAAGGAGTCCGGGTCGGGAAAGTTCCGCCCGGCGTGGCGCGGCAGACGGCGGCGCTGGTCGAGGTCGGGGCTCGCGGGCCAGTGGCGCCAGCGGATACGGCCGGGGCGGCGAGCGCGGCCAGGGATCTGAAAGAGATGCGGGGCGCTGGCCAGACGGCGGCGCGGGCGCTGATCGCGGTCAGTACGGTCCGGGCAGGCTAGCGGCGCCGGGTGCCGGGGGTCGCCGGCCTAGTGGCAGGCGGCCGGGTGGTTATGGCCGGTTTGGCGACGGCCAGGAATCAGGCGAGAGGCCGCAGTCGCGCGAGCAACCGGGTGGCGCTGAGCGGCGCACATCAGGTCGTCCGCGTGCAGCGGACGCTGGGGAGTGGCAGCGCGGCGACGGGTCTGCGCGCCGTGGCGAAAGGACCGGCAGCCGCTGGACGGGTGACGGGTCCGGCCAGGGCCAATCGAGGACCGTCGGGCGGCGTCCAGAAGCCGGTCGGCGCTCGGACGGCACGCGCCGTCCAGGCGACCGGTGGGCTCCAGACGAGCGGCGCGGTACAGCGAACCGGCGCGGTGCAGACGACCGGCGCGGTGCAGACGACCGGCGCGGTGCAGACGACCGGCGCGATCAAGCCGCCGGGCGGCGGCCAGGATCGGCTTGGCAGCGCGGCTCGGCCGGACAGCGTGGCCAGGATGGGCAGCGTGGCCGGGATGGGCAGCGTGGCCGGGATGGGCAGCGTGGCTCGGCTCGCGACAGCAGCGTGCGGCGCGCCCAGGCGGGCACTGACGACCTGCGCGTGGCTGTCCCGGACAGCATCACTCCTGACCAGCTGGATCCGGAGGCCCTGGCGGAGCTGCGCACGCTGCCGGGAGACCTGGCCAGCGTCGTTGCGAGGCTGCTCGTGGCGACCAGCGTCAGCGACGATCCGCAGGCGGCGTACCAGTTCGCCAAGAAGGCGCGAGGCCTCGCGGCCAGAGTCGGCGTGGTAAGGGAGACATGCGCGATCGCGGCGTATCAGGCCGCAGACTGGACTACGGCCCTGGCGGAGTTCCGGGCCGCGCGCAGGCTCACCGGCCGCACTAGTTACCTGCCGCTGATGGCTGACTGCGAGCGGGCCCTCGGCCGGCCGGACCGGGCACTCGACATCGTGACTGGCCCGGACGCGCGCAGTGCTGATCACCACACGCAGATCGAGCTGCGCATCGTAGAGTCCGGCATTCGCCGTGATCAGGGTCTGCCCGATGCGGCGGTAGTAGCACTGCAGGGCCCGGAGCTCACCGGCGAGCGGATCCGGCCCGAATACGCCAGGCTCTACTACGCCTACGCGGACGCGCTGCTGCAGGCAGGCCGGGAGGATGAGGCCTATGCCTGGTTCGGACGTGCGGCCAGCGCCGATGTCGACGGCGATACCGATGCCGCCGAGCGCTACGAGGAACTCGACGACTTCAGTTTCGCCGATCTCAGCGCAAGCGAAGACGACGGAGCTGACGGCGCGGGCTACGACGCTGACCGCCTTCCCGACCCGGAAGAAGACTCGGGCAACCCGCTCGTGGACGATCAGGACCTCGACGAAGATATCGACGACGACGAGTAACCGCGCACCACAAAGCCGGCCGCGGTATGCGCCGGTTGCGACACTGCCGCATTTCCGGTGGTGCTCCTTGAGCCGATGGATGGCTCCTGGGCCGGACGCTGAATTTGGCGAACTACGTCATGACCAGCGCTCTGGTTCCGATGGCATACTCAGCCCATGACCGGCAAGTGGCGCGGCCTCGTGATCGACACCCCTGACCCGCGCGGGCTCGCGACGTTCTACCCTGACTTGTGACAAGTTCGGCGGCCCGGAGCGCGGGCAGCTTGCTGACCTGCTGGTTCTTTTGCTCCGGTGACCGAACTTGTGCACTAAGCCGAGCCCCGCCCAGGCCGAGTTTGCCCTGCTATGGTGACCTTTAAGGTCAACCTGAGCAGGAGTGATTGATGGGAGCCTCGGGGTGGGAGTACGTCGTTCCGTACCAGCCGGATCTCGGCGCCGCCCTGGACGCCTTGCGTCATCAAGTTTTCGCCTCAGGCGAGTACCTCAAGCCCAGCTTCTACGGCGATGTGTTCGACCTGCCCGAACCTGCTTCGGTTGAGGACCTGCTAGAGCAGGAGTTGTACTGGGAGTTCATGGGAACCTCAGGCACCCACTCCGTCATCGATGTCCAGGCTGCG
>DASXIA010000370.1:0-1896 GCA_036488155.1 Streptosporangiaceae bacterium
TCAGGACTTGGCGATGGCGATGCCGAGGAAAATACCAACTATCAGCGCGATGGAACCGGCGGCCATCATCCCGATGGTGCCGGCTTGGGCGGCAGCCTGCGTGGCAGTCATTCCCGCCTGCGTCGCTGTCTGCGTGGCCACGGCTCCGGCCTGGTCACGGCGGCCGCGGGCGTGTTTGCCCCCGACGGAACCATCACCCGCTACGAGACCGTGTGCACGCTGATGCGCAAAGAGCTTTCATAGTCCCACAGCCCACGGCGACCGCCTGCAACCCCAGCCACCTCCACGGAACCGCCCTCAGGCGGTGCGGCGGTCCGCTCCGGGATGACCGTCGTCTGCGGGTTCACCCTGACGCCGCGGTGGCGAGCTTAGAGCGGACTCGTACCAGGGGAGGATGCGGGTCGTGTGGCTGCGGGATTGCCGTCAGGGAGAAGTCGGCGATCGCGCCCGGCCGGAAGACGAGGCAGTGAGTCGAGCCGCCGAACTGGAAGTAACCGAGTTCCTCGCCTTTGGCGACGTGGTAGCCGGGCTGGATTTTCGGGTCGATCATGCAGGACGATACTTCGCTCATGCCGACTGGCACGAAGGCTGTCAAGCCGATGACGGGGTTATCGGCTTCGATGAGGATGACCGCCCGCGCCGCGACATGCGCCAGGTACGACTGCGAGTACCGGGGCTCGGCCGCGTCGGCGCCTTCGGAGTCGGCCTCGGAGTAGTAGGTGCCTTCCCGGACGAAGGCCCGCACGATTGTCCCTGCTACCGGGCTGTGCCACCGGTGGTAGTTGGTGGCGCTCAGGAAAGCCTGGTAGACGGTTCCCCCGGCGAACTGGCCCGCTGATTCGTCGCTGGCCAGCATGTCCTGCAGCGAATACGGCTGGCTCTTGATCCAGAACTGATCCTGGAGCTGGACGCCGGCGGCCAGGCCGTACGGGGTGGACTCGCACGCGCTGACGATGACGCTGTCGTCGTCCGGCGAGTCGACCGGGCGCGCGCCGTCGGCCAGGCGCCGGGTGAAGAAGTCGTTCCACGACGTGAAGCCCCAGTACTGGTCCTCGGGGTCGTGCCGGTACTGCTCGATGCCGATGGCCCGCCTGGCGGCCTCGCCCTTCCAGCCGGACGGCGAGTCGTTCAGGACGTAGCGGGAGCCGCCGCTGCCGAGGAACTCACACCACACGCTCAGGATCTTCTTGAGCATCGCGTTGATCCGCCTGTCGCGGAAGGCGGCGAAGCCGGCCGGCGTGCCCATGGTCCAGTCGAGGATCGCGCCGAGCGGCAGGACCACCATCGCGTCTTCGTTGTACTCCGGGGCCATCGTCAGCACTTCGTTGACCAGCCGCAGCAGCTGGGGCACGCTTTCCAGGTGCCGCTTGCGGTACTGCCTGTTCCGCGGCACCTGGGCGATCATCTCACTGACGTACATGCGCACCACCGGGTCGGTGTCTATCAGAGCCTGGAACTCGGCGAGCACGGGGTGCAGCGGGACCTGCTCCCCCTTGGCCGCTACCCGCTCCCGGTGACCGGCCAGCCATGTCTCAAGATCATCCTGGTTACCTGGCAGCCAGCCGCCCTGGCGCCGTACGTCCCCAGCCGTGGAGTGAACAGCCGCAGAAGCAGCCGCGAGGGAATCCGTCATAGCAGGCACACTTACCAGTGCTGGCGTCATCTAACCTGCGCCGCCATGGCAAACCAGCTGATCCGGCAGCCGAGTCCAACGAAAGGACGGCAACGTCTCGCCCGCGATTCGCGGGCCTTGCTCCGTCCTGGAGAGCGTGCCGCTCTATACCAGGTGTCCATAAGCTGCAGGCCCAAATTGCCTGCAGTTATGGAAAGAACGTGACGATCAAGAAAAATACAGGTCAAACAGACAAACTCAAAAAAGCCTCTGACGATTAATAC
>DASXIA010000383.1:0-7654 GCA_036488155.1 Streptosporangiaceae bacterium
CTCGAGCGGGACGAGCGGCGACGCGTGATGCAGCTAGTCAACGATCAGCTGGTCGGCCGCTCGGCGGCCGACGCCGGTTAGCGCAGCGGCCGACGGTAACGGACCTCCTGGAGCCGGAACGCCCTGCTGTCATCGATCTTGATTGCGCCATCGGGCCGGAATCCGGCGGCCTCGTAGAACCGCCTCGCGCGAGTGTTCGTGTCCAGGACCCAGAGCGTGACCTCGTCATAACCAAGGCTTGCCAGGTGCGTCAGCGCAGCAGTCATAAGCTCGCGCCCGAGACCTTTGCCCCAGGAGTCAGGTGCCAGGTAGATCGCTCTAACCTCGCCGATTTTGTCCGGCTCCGCGTCGTCGTCACGAGACTCGCCGACGTCAGCGAATCCGGCCAGCATGCCATCGTCGGCAGCCACGACGAGGCACCCGCCGCGGGACCAGTCGACGCCTCGCAGCCACCGGATGCGGTACGGGAGCCGATCCGCGGGGTCGAGCCCGTCGAGATAGTCCTGCGGCATGAGACCGCGGTAGCCGCCTTGCCAGCCCAGGACGTGAATCTCCGCGATCCTGGCCGCATCGTCAATACACGCGGGCCTGACTTCCACAACCAGATCCTCTTCTGCTCCGGGAATCCCGGCAAACTGATTTCTGAGCGGCCGGCCCCGATCTGGCCTGTGACCCTGCCGGTCAGCTAATCCGGCGGCGGCCCGCGAAGCCGTGCGGCAGCTTGTGGTACCAGTCAAGCTCGCGCTCACCCTCGAGCCAGCAGAGGAGCACTGGCTCGCCGTCGAGCTCAGACGGGAAGTCGAGCAGGAGCGGAGCGATGCCCTTGAGCTCAAGGCCCTTCTCGCTAAACCAGCCGAGCAGCTCACTCAGCCGGGCCTGGTATGCCTTCGCCTCAGGCAGGCCGCCGAGCGGCGATCGTTCGCCGCTCGCTAGCGCAGCTTGAACCTCCACCAGGCTGGCTCGCACTTCGATCAGTTCGTCGGCGCGGGCCAGCAAGGCCGGCATCAGCTCTCGGGCCTCCGCCAGCGTGAATGCCCGAGTCATAGCCGTAAGCCTGCCTGATTCGCCGGTCAGCGTCCAACCGTCGGGTCGCCTCACGGCAGCCGGCCACCGCTGACCAGCTCAGAAACTCCAGGATTGCGGGCGGCCCTGCGCATTACGCCAGGAGCACCCGAATGGCCAGCCAGGTAGCGGTCGAGGAAGTCGAGCGTCACCTGCTCGACCACTGGCTCCGGCTCGCTGCCTCCTTCGTACGGTGCGAAATGGTTCGCGCCAAAAAGCTGCAAGTAGTAGCGGACGCCCGTGGTGTCCGCCTGATAGAGCTGCAGGCTAGCGGCAGGCGGATTCCAGGTGTCGGCAGTGCCCTGCACGTAGAGCATCGGCGGTGCAGGCGCCGCGAACCACTTGCCTGGCAGCGGCGGCCATTCCGCACCGGCGAGCACTATGACAGCGCGAAGTTCGCGGTACCGGCAGCAGCTCGCCGCGGCCATCGCCGCCACCGTGTCGCCACCATCGGAGTGGCCTGCCACCGCGACACGGTTGGCCGCGACGAGGCCAGTCAGTCGATCGCCTGAGCGGTGAGAGAGCCTGAGCAGGCGTTGGATCACGAAAGCCATGTCGGCCGGCTGATGTGAGAGGTCCGACTCGTCCGGGGCGGCGACGTGACAATTCGTCAGCGGAAAGTCAACGGCGGCAACAACATAACCAGCGCTCGCCCATTGTCGCAACAAGTCACGATAGCTAGTGGCGCACTGACGGAATCCCGGGGCAAAGGCTATCAGCGGGAATTTCTCATCCGCTGCAGCGGCAGCGTTGCCAGCCGCTATACCGGGGGAACGAACGGTGACCCGCAGAATACGGGTTCCAGCTTTAGCGGAGTGCTCGGTAAATGTGTAACGAGTCGTGACGATGGCATAGTCACCGGCCCGTCCGGCCCGGTGTGAGCTGCTCGGCTCCGGCCTCGAGGGCCCAGGTCTGGCACTAGCTCGGACAGCCGGCTGAGTCAGTCGGCGCGTCCCGCTATGTCCGGCCGACCCCGTTACCGCGTAATGAACACCAAGGTAGAAGCCACCGAGCACGGCAAAAATGACAGCCGTAAGCGCGACCACTACCGCTGGCCGGAAGCGTCGCCGTCGGCAAGCCTGGCGATCGGCCGGCTCAACCCGGGCGAGTTGACGAGCGTACCGGGCGTGCCGCCGGGCACCTGGCGGTTTAGTGCTTCGCGAGATAACCTCCTCCTCGCGTTCAGACATCCAGGTTATGTTAACGATCTGACTTTCAGTCGTGCATAATTTCATGAACATTTCATGAAGCAAGAAATCTTAACTGGTTCTAAACCACATTCAAGTCAGATCTTAATTGCTTCGGATCGACCGCGGTCAGCTGCAGACATTACCCTGCATGAATGCCGAGGAATATAGAAACTGGCGACGGTGCATCACATGGCGGGCGGCGGCCCGCTGTCAGACTGGCGGATCTGGCGACGAGGCAAGCGGTGCGGCGGCAGCGTCGCGTTTGGTCCGGCCGCGTAGCCAGCTGGGACAAGCACGGATCGGCGAACCTGACAACCGTGACAGCTGCGGTGATCGCCGTTGCAGGCGTTCAGCCCGGCGATGCAGTCGTCGATCTCGGCGCCGGCAACGGCCAGGTGAGTCTACCGCTGGCCCTGCGTGGCGCCCGCGTGCTGGGTGTCGACGTCAGTCCGGGCATGGTGAGCGCGCTCAAGTCCGAGGCTCTTCGGCGCGGCCTGCCCACGCTGGAGGCCATCACCATGCCAGTCGAGGAGCTCGACCTGCCCGCGGGCAGCGTCGACCTGGTCGTGTCGAGCTATGCGCTTCATCATCTACGTGACCCCGACAAAGCGGAGCTCGTACAGGCCGCCGCACGCTGGCTGAGGCCAGGCGGTCGCATCGTAATCGCCGACATGATGTTCGGCCGCGGCGGCTCCAGACGGGACCGCGAGATCATCCGACTCAAGCTGCTGACGCTGGCGCGGAAAGGGCCGGGCGGGTGGTGGCGGATCACCAAGAACGTTGTGCGGTATCTGATCCGGGTCCAGGAATGCCCGATTTCGATGGACGCCTGGACCGCGCTCCTGCAAGCTGCGGGCTTTACCTCAATTGCCGCGTCGGCGATCGTTGCCGAGGCAGGGCTTGTTTCCGCGCAACTGCCCGGATCAGAATCTGTTGCGGATCAAAGGGCACCGCGAACGGGGCTCGCTCGACCCCCTCAGCCGACGAACTGCTGGGACTAGTACTGGCCTGGTTCGGCTGCCACGAGCTGATCCAGCCAGCGCTGTGGACCGGATACGTTCCGTGCGAGCACAAGGCGTCCGCTGGTATTGCCTATGCGGTCGCGCTCGCAGCCAGCGTCGGCGCTAGCAGTTCGGCGATCTGAGCCGCATTGAGCGCCGCGCCCTTACGCAGGTTGTCGCCGGACACGAACAGCTCAAGTGCCCGCGGATTGTCCTGGTCCTGCCTGACGCGCCCGACGAGGGTCGGATCCAGGCCCGCGACATCCGCTGGAGTGGGGTACTTGCCGCGGGCCGGGTCGTCGACCAGCACAACGCCAGGCGACTCGCTCAGCACCCGCTGAGCATCCTCGCGGCTGACTTCGCGATCAAATACCGCATGGAGCGCCAGCGAGTGCCCGGTGATCACCGGCACCCGCACGCAGGTCGCGCTGATCTTGAGGTCCGGCATGCCGAGAATCTTGCGAGTCTCATTGCGGATCTTCAGTTCCTCGGACGACCAGCCTTCATCGCGGACGGAGCCGGCCCACGGCACGACGTTGAGCGCGAGCGGGGCACCGAACGGCCCGCCGTCCGGAATCGCTGCCCGCACGTCACCCCGACGCTGGCCGAGCGTGCGATTCCCGCCAACCTTGGCGAGCTGGTCATACAGCGCGTCCGTCCCCGCCTGGCCCGCCCCGGACGCTGCCTGGTAGGAGGCGGCAACCAGCTCGCGCAGGCCGAAAGCGCGGTGCAGCGCGGCCAGCACGACGATGAGCGAGAGCGTCGTGCAGTTCGGCACCGAGATGATCCCGCGAGGCCGGTCGAAAGCCGCATCAGGATTGACTTCAGGTACCACGAGGGGCACCTCCGGATTCATCCGGAATGCACCCGACTTGTCGATCACCACGGCGCCGCGCTCCGCAGCCACCGGCGCCCACTCCGCCGACACCTCGTCCGGTACGTCGAACATGGCAAGGTCGACGCCGTCAAAGACCTCCGGCGCGAGCGCCCGCACCTCCACGTCCTCACCGCGTACCGGCAGCATGCGCCCGGCTGACCGGGCTGAGGCGACCAGCCGGACCTCACCCCAGATGTCGGCGCGCTCGGAGACGATGTCGCGCATCACGGTGCCGACGGCACCGGTCGCTCCGACGATCGCCAGCACGGGCCGCCCGCTGACGGCGGTCACCGGCCAGTCCCGCCGTAGACGACGGCCTGCTCGCTGTCGCCGAGCTCGAACGCCTCGTGAGCGGCGGTCACCGCCATGTCCACATCGTTCTGGTCTACGACGACCGAGATCCTGATCTCCGACGTGGAGATCATCTCGATATTCACGCCCGCCTCCGCTAGCGCACCGAAGAAGGTCGCGCTGACGCCGGGGTGCGACCGCATGCCGGCGCCGATCACCGAGACCTTGCCGATCCGGTCGTCATACAGCAGCGAGTCGAAGCCGACTTCGGCCTGCAATTGCCCGAGCCTGGTCATCGCCGCGTGACCGTCGTCTCTTGGCAGAGTGAAGGAAATGTCCGTCCGGCCAGTCGCGGCCGCGGAGATGTTCTGGACGATCATGTCGATGTTGATGCCGGAGTCGGCGATCGCGCGGAAGATCCGGGCGGCCTCGCCGACCTTGTCCGGCACGCCGACGACCGTGATCTTGGCCTCGCCGCGATCCTGCGCCACGCCGGAGATGATCGCCTGCTCCATCGCCTCGCCTTCCGTTACCGCGCCTGCGTCGACGACCCAGGTGCCTTCTTTGTTACTGAATGAGGAGCGCACGTGAATCGGCATCTGGTACCTGCGGGCGTACTCGACGCACCGCAGCATCAGTACCTTGGCACCGCAGGCCGCCATCTCCAGCATCTCCTCGTAGGAGATGCGGGGAATCTGCCGCGCATTGGGCACGATCCGGGGGTCGGCGGTGAACACGCCGTCGACGTCGGTGTAGATCTCGCAGATATCGGCGCCGAGCGCGGACGCGAGCGCGACCGCCGTGGTGTCGGTCGCTCCCCGCCCGAGGGTCGTGATGTCTTTGGTGTCATGCGACACACCCTGAAACCCGGCCACGATCGGGATCGCGCCATCGTCCAGCGCTGCCTGGATCCGGCCCGGCGTGATGTTGATGATCTTCGCCTTGCCGTGCGAGGAGTCGGTGATGACCCCGGCCTGCGAGCCGGTGAATGAGCGGCCGTCCAGCCCGAGGTTCGCGATCGCCATTGCGAGCAGCGAGACCGAAATCCGCTCGCCAGCCGTGAGCAGCATGTCCAGCTCGCGGCCCGGCGGCAGCGGACTGATTTGCCTGGCTAGGTCAAGCAATTCGTCGGTGGTGTCACCCATCGCGGACACCACGACGACGACGCTGTTACCCGCCTTCCGGGTGGCGACGATGCGCTGCGCCACGCGTTTAATGCCGTCCGCGTCAGCGACCGACGATCCACCGTATTTCTGCACGACCAAGGCCACGGCTGCGCGCGCTCCTCCGTATCGGCGTAGCTGACCGCCAGCTCCGATCGGGCCCTCCCGCAGGGGGCCAGCTCATGTCTGGCCGGAACCCGAGTCTACCGAGATGACTGCCTGCTAGCGCGCAGCCGGTTCCTCGGCTACGTCCAGCCTGGCGTGCGCAACCACAGAGTGCAGCGCGCGCAGCGCCGCGCCGCCGTGCGTGCCCCAGTGGTTCACGTAGGAGAACTGCCACCACCAGAGCGCTTCGGCCACTCGTCCTACCTCGTAATGCTTGAGCCCGTGGACAAGGTCCGCCGCCACAGCCGCAAGATCATCAGAGAGCCGGAACGGGGTAGCCTGGGTATCGGCGAACGGATCGAAAATCTCCGCATAGTCGTCAAAGCCGACTAGTCTCGCCGCCAGGCCGGTACGCAGCACGTCAAGGTCAACATCCGGGTCAGCGCCTACGTCTGGCTCCCAGTTACTGGGCAGGATGACGTCCTTGCTCGCGCCGAGCTGGGCGCCCGCGAGCATCACCTGCGCCGTTTCGAGCAGCAGCAGCGGCACGGTCTCCTCCGCACCCTCCCCGCGCGCCACCGCGGTGAGGCCGTCGAGAAAGTCGCGTGCGTTCCCGGCCACCCGGTCGGCTAGCGGCCGCCAGTCCTCGGCCGGCTGGCCAGGAGCCAGGTCGGCGCCGCCAGCAAAGACACCGCCACTACCGGCAGGTACCGTCCCAGCCGATACCGGGGGCACGTCGGCTGACCACTCCGGCGAGTCAGACATCTAGCTGTCTCCGTCCCTCGAATGCCCGGCCCAGGGTTACCTCGTCGGCGTACTCAAGTTCGCCGCCGACAGGCAGCCCGCTTGCTGGCCTGGTGACCCGTAGCCCGAGCGGCTTGAGCATCCGCGCCAGGTACGTCGCAGTCGCCTCGCCCTCCAGATTCGGGTCGGTGGCCAGGATGACTTCAGTCACCGCACCGTCCGCGAGCCTCGCCATCAGCTCCCGGATCCGCAGGTCGTCAGGCCCGACACCGTCGATCGGGCTGATCGCTCCGCCTAGCACGTGGTAGCGCCCGCGGAACTCGCGGATTTTCTCGATCGCCGCGACGTCCTTCGGCTCCTCGACGACGCAGATCACCGACAGATCCCGGCGCACGTCCCTGCAGATGCGGCACTCGTCATCCTCGGCCACGTTGAAGCACACCCGGCAGAACTTGACCCGTTCGGTGACCTCGAGCAGCACAGCCGCGAGCCGCTTTAGGTCCACCGGATCAGCGGCCAGCAGGTAAAAGGCGATTCGCTGCGCGCCCTTCGGGCCGACACCCGGTAGCTGGCCGAGCTCCTCGATCAGGTCCTGGACAACGCCCTCGTACACCGCAGCCCCGCCTAGCGCTCACTAGCAGGCGGGTCTTCGGCCGGCGGCTCAGATTCGTCGGCCGGCCCGGACCGGCCAGGCGGCTCAGTACCGGGCGGCGCGGCCGAAGGAGACACGGGGCCGGACCGCTGACTGCCGCCAGATTCACCCGCGCCGGGAAAGCCGGGCAGGCCAGTCAGATCCGGCAATCCGCCCAGACCCTGGCCTCCTCCCTCGCCCGCACTGCCGAAACCTGCCGCGAACGGCGCCATCGTTTCCTGCTGCAGGTCGTCAACCGCCCGGCAAGCATCCCGGTACGCCGCCAGCACCAGGTCAGAGATGGTCTGCGCGGATTCCTGCGGGTCGGCCGCATCGATGGCCGCCGCGTCGATCGACAGATCAACCAGCTCGCCCTGGCCGTTGACGGTGGCCCGGACCAGGCCCCCGCCAGCTGTCCCCTCAATCTCGGCTTCGGCGAGCTCTTGCTGAGCGTTCATGAGCTGGCTCTGCATGGCTGCGGCCGCTGCAAGGAGTTGCTGCATATCGAGCTGCCCACCCGGCTCCACGCGACCTCCCAAGTCCGATTGGCTAGATAACCCCGAGCCTACGGCCTTCGCTTCGGCGCGGCA
>DASXIA010000451.1:0-4178 GCA_036488155.1 Streptosporangiaceae bacterium
AGCCCGAACAGGCCCAGGTTGATCCGCTGCAGCACCACATAGGACCTCGGTATCCGGGCGTACTGGGCCACCGGGCTGCGCACGTCAAAGAACCGGCGCACCACCGCGGAGGCGTAATCGCCGGTCACGGTCAATGTTTTCGACTCACGGACCAGCTGGTAGAACACCGCGAGATGATCGACAATCTGGTCATCGCTCAGCGGCGCCCCCGGTACCAGGAAACCGGCCTCTTCCAGGCTGTCACGGAACTCGGCCTGGCTGCCGTCGACGCACAGCTTGCGCGCCATCTGCATCAGCGGCATCAGGTCCGCGTCGGTGAAGTGCTTGACCATGCCGAAGTCCAGGAACGTGACCTTGCCGTCGCCGTGAAAGAGGTAGTTACCGGGGTGCGGATCGCCGTTGAACGCGTGCACCTCATACAAGCTGCGGAAGACGAACCGGTACAGCGTCTCCCCGGCTAGGTCGCGTTCCTCCTGTGACCAGCCGAGCACGTCAGCGAACCGCGCGCCGGTGGCAAGCTCACTGGTGACCACCCGCCGGCCGGACAGTTCGCCGACGATCGCAGGCACGCTGATCGTCGGGTGCCCGGAGTAGTACCTGTGCAGCAACTGCTGGTTGACCGCTTCCTGGCGGTAGTCGAGCTCCTCGAGCACTCGCTCCCGCAGCTCGGCGATCAGCCCGTCGACATCCTGGCTGGGCGCCGTAACCCGGAGCATCCGGCGTAGCAGCGAGACATTGTCCAGGTCGGCGGCCATCATCTCGGCGATGCGCGGATACTGGACCTTTACCGCTACGGCACGCCCGTCCCTGGTGATCGCGCGATGCACCTGGCCGATCGACGCCGCGGCGATCGGCTCCGGGTCCCAGCGATCGAACAAGCGCTCCGGCGATTCCCCGAGCTCTTCCTCGATGACGCCCGCCGCCAGTTCCGCGCTCATCGGCGGCACGCTGTCCTGGAGCCGGCTGAGCGTCCGGCGGACGGAGGGAGCCAGCCCGTCGTCCACGTAGCTGGCCATCTGGCCGAGTTTGACCATGACGCCCTTCATCGTGCCGAGCGTGGCGGTCACGTCGTCGGCAGTCTGCATGGCCAGGTCGTTACGCAGCCGCTCCCGGTTCTCCCCTGCCGCGACGAACAGCCGGGGCGCGCTGGTCGCGTACCGCAGGCCGCCGCGTACCGCTAGCTGAGCGGCCGCTAGTCCGCGGTCAAAACGCAGCCGCCCCACGCGGCGCCGCACGAGTGCCACCCCGGCGGCGGTGACCGCCGTGCCTGCAGTCAGGGCAATCAGGGCACGCCCAAGGTTCTTTACGCCAGCGCTGCTCTTGTTCATACTCGCGCTGCGGCGCGCATCCGCAGGGTGATGCGCTGCCTGGCCTCCAGTACGCCTGGCTCGCCGAGGAATACCGCGTCCAGCACGCCGAGAGCCTGCCTGATCTCCTCGCGGCGGGCTGCGGTCAGTTCCGGGACGGTATAGCCGTACTTCTCACGTGCCCAGTCCGGCAGCGAGATCAGCGTCGCCTCCCTGATGTCCTGCCAGATCTCGGCCACCTCGGGGTCCAGGCCGGGCGGGTCAAGCAAGTAGGCCATCGACTCCCTGGCCGCCGGCGTGCACAGCAGCTGTGGCTGCACCCAGGTCAGGTACGTGCTGAGCGCCGCCTGACTGTCCGGCACGAGCTCCACTGGCACGCCGACAAGCTGGGCAGCGACCACCATTTCCTCGATGTACCGGTCGGCATCGCCCGGCGGCAACGGAGTGCCGAACTTCTCGCGGGCAGCGATGTTCGAATCCACCAGCGCTGCATGCACCCAGAGCAGGAGCGCCGGATCACTCGCGGCGTAAGCCTCGCCGGTCTCCGAGTCGACGCCGGTGACCCGCTCATGAATCCGCCGCACTCTGGCTGCGACTCGCTGGGCAACTGCCCGTTCCCCGAACGTAATATTTGCCAGATATGCCGAGGTAGCGGCGAGCCTGCCAACCGGGTCAGCCCGCCAGTCGCTGTGCTGATCGACGCCTGCCATGGCGAGCGGGTGGAGGGCCTGGATCATGAGCGCTCGCAGGCCAGCCACCAGCCCCGACAGGTCACCGCTGATCCGCCAGGCGATGCTGGCCGGGCCGAAGAAGCCGTCGTCAGCGGGATGGTCGGGAATGGCGCCGACCAGGGCCGCCGCCGACCGCTCGACCAGGCCAGCCGCGTCCGCGTACTCTCTCATGAGCTCACGCTACCCGCAGGAGTTATCAGCCGAGGAAGTCGCGGCCGGCTGGCGCGCTCCAGTCGAGCAGGGGGCCGTCCGGCACGATCCGGGTCGGGTTGAGCTGCGGATGGGTCCTGTAGTAGTGCCGCTTGATCTGATCGAGCCTGAGCGTGCCGGCGAAGGCCGGGAGCCCGTGCAGATCCCTGGTGTACGCCCACAGGTTCGGGTAGTCGCTGATCCGGCGCAGGTTGCACTTGAAATGCGAGTAGTACACCGAATCGAACCTGGCAAGTGTGACCCATAGCCGCACATCGGCCTCGGTGAGCTGGTCTCCGAGCAGGTAGCGCTTCCCGGCGAGCCGTTCCTCAAGCTGGTCGAGTGTCTGGAATAGCCGCGTCACCGCCTCGTGGTAGCTCTCCTGGGTGGTGGCGAAGCCGGAGCGGTAGACGCCGTTGTTGACAGTCGCGTAGACCAGCTCGTTGAGCTCGTCGATCTGCGGCCGGAGCGCCTCCGGGTACAGGTCAAAGGCCGGGTTCGCCCACTCGGCGAACTGGGTGTCCAGGTCGATCGTGATGTCGGGGAAATTGTTGCTGACGATCCGGCGGGTCTGCTTGTCCCACAGCACCGGCACCGAGATGTGGCCGTCGTAGCCCGGCTCGGTGGCCTCGTATGCCTCTCTCAGCAGCGCAAACCCGTTCACCGGGTCGAGGCCGAAGCCATCGCCTTCGCGGAACGCCCAGCCGCGCCCGTCCCGCACCGGGTCCACCGCGGACAGCGAGACGACATCGGTCAGGCCGAGCAGTTCACGGACGATGGCGGTGCGGTGCGCCCACGGGCAGGCCCAGCTGATGTACAGGTGATAACGGCCGGGCTCGGCGGGATAGCCGCTGGAGCCGTCGGCGGTGATCCGGCCGCGGAACGGATAAGCCCCGCGCACGAACTCGCCTGGCTTCGTTTCCGCGGGCGGTGCCGCCTTCTTCGGGCGGAAATCGCCGTAATCGCCGAACGTCGTGAAGTCGACCGGGCTCGCTCCGCTAGCCTTCGTCGTGCTCGTCATCGCGGCCTCCCGTCATGTGTGCCCGCCGGACCCGCCTTGCAGCAACCAGGCACTCGCCTTAACAATTCCTGCCAGCCGCCCGGAAACAAGCCGTGCGCGTACGGAAAGATAAGCCGGGTGAGCACTGAGGCGATCGAGCCGCAGGCGGTTGTCGCCTCGCTGACGAAGGCCGCGATCTTCCTGGTCGCAGTCATCTATCCGGGCGACGACAGCGAGGATGCCGCAAGGCAACTGTGCGCGGACGTCGCCGGGCTGGTCAAAGCCGTCGGCTTTCGGGACTTGAACGGGCGCCTGACTTGCGTGACCGGAATCGGTGCCGTGGCCTGGGACCGTCTTACCGGGCGGCCGCGGCCGACCGGGCTGCACCCGTTCCGTGAGCTGCGAGCCGGGAGCCGGCACGCCGTCAGCACCGCCGGCGACCTGCTCTTCCACATCCGGGCGACGCGGACGGACTTGTGCTTCGAGCTCGCCAGCCTGATCACTGAGCGGCTGGACGGCGTGGCCAAGATCGTCGACGAGGTGCACGGCTTCAGCTATTTCGACGAGCGGGATCTGCTCGGATTCGTCGACGGCACGGAGAACCCGACCGGCCCGGCCGCCACGCGCGCCACGATTATCGGCACCGAGGAGCCCGCGTACGCTGGCGGCAGCTACGTCATCGTGCAGAAGTACGTGCACGACCTGCGCCGCTGGAACGCCTTGCCGGTCGAGGAGCAGGAGAAGGTCATCGGCCGGACAAAGCTCTCGGACGTCGAGCTGGACGACTCGGTCAAGCCGGCGAGCGCGCACAACGCGCTCACCACCATCGTCGTTGACGGCGAGGAGATCGACATCGTCCGGGACAACATGCCGTTCGGCCACGTCGGCACCGGCGAGTACGGGACCTACTTCATCGGTTACGCTCGCTCGCCGGCGACGACGGAGCAGATG
>DASXIA010000509.1:0-1749 GCA_036488155.1 Streptosporangiaceae bacterium
AGTTAGATCACTCGGGTAACGCTTGCGTTCGCTCATGCAGGCTATGCAAGCGCAGCCAAGCCCGCCGACCGGCCATAACGCCATACATCCACATGATCACACTGCGACATAACGGCCGTACGCTCGCGAAACGTCCTCTCAAAACTCTGCCGCACAGGTCGCACAAAGCGACCGAGCCTTTGAACAGCGCCTTGCGCAGGTAGGACTGCTCAACTCGCAGTGCCCGCTGTCCGGCCTTGTCCAGCGCGTCCAGTGCGGCTACCGCCGCGGCGAAGTCGTCCTCAGCTGGCCTCTCATCATCGGCCGACTCAAGCCTGTCCAGGAGCACCCGCGGCGCTCCTGCCTCTTGCAGTGGCACAGAAAGGATGACCGCGACCCGCTGAGCCTGGTCCGGTCCATATCCGGGAACGTCGAGCCGTAGCCGGATCCGCTTGGTCGAGTTACCTCCCTTCGTCGCGTCCGGCTCCTGGGCGATCTTGGCCTGCGCCGTTCCCATCCGTACACGAAGCGCTTCCATGTCCGGCACCAGCGCGAGCCGGACCGATACGGTGATCAATCGGCGCTCCACCTCGGGAATGCCCAAGGCCTGCGTCTTCCTGGAATCGACCAGGGCGGCGACCAGGGTGGCGTCAAGCCGGGCCAGCCGCTCCAGCAGCAACGTGAGGGCTAGGTTGTAGTCAACGTTGCGACCAGGCCGCCCCGCAGCTCTGCCGCTGCGGCTCTCCATGATCAGGGCGATCCAATCGCCCTCAGACTCTGCCGAAAAGGTCGCATTCAGGGGCCTGCCCGGCAGCATCGAAAACCTGCATGACCGCAATAATGGCAGGCCCGCTTCACTAACCAGCGATTCAATACTCCTCCAAGCGTCCTCCAGGAGACTGCGGACGTTGCCCGGTCAGAAATCGATACGACGGGCGGGACCGGAACACCCACGAGGTATACGAGCACCACGGGCCTAACGCGCTCATGCCGCGATGAGAGCGCCGGCCCGGTGATGAGACACACAGAACTGGAGCATCTGCGTCCCGGGCGTGCACTGCAACACCCCGGGCGTCAGCCGCTCATAGTCGGCAGGGAGGATGTAGGTGGCGGTTCGGCCCTGCTTCGGCTGTTTTGCGAGGGTGTGAGCGTAGGGTCGGGCCTGGGTCCCGGCCTGGCCTGCGAATCGGCTGACGCCTGCTGGTTGTCTTGCGAATCGATCTGCCGGCCGGGGCCCAGGCTCTTTTGGCACCCACCGGCGCTGCCGGTCTGATCTGCCCGTCCTGTGCAAGAGGCCGGGGGTCACGGATCCGGGCGGCCAGCGGGTGCGTGCCATCCCTCAACCTGAGAAAGGGACGGCAATGACCATCGTAGAAGACACGCGTGCCATTACCGGCGGCGTGGACACTCATTCCGGGGTGCATGTCGCCGCCGCGCTGGATCCGGTCGGGGGGCTGCTGGGCGTGCGGGAGTTCCCGGCGACCGCGGCCGGCTATTGCGGCCTGCTGGGCTGGCTGCGAAGTTTCGGGGCGGTTGCGCTGGTGGGCATCGAGGGGACCGGCAGTTATGGGGCGGCCCTGGCCCGGCATATGGCTGGCGCCGGCGTCCGGGTCGTGGAGGTGGACCGCGCCGACCGGCAGGACCGCCGCAGGAAGGGCAAGTCCGATCCGCTGGACGCAGTGAGCGCAGCCCGTGCCGCGCAGTCGGGGCGGGCGGCCGGCGCGCCGAAGGGCGGCGACGGCGCGGTGGAGGCGATCCGGGCCCTGATGG
>DASXIA010000522.1:0-3829 GCA_036488155.1 Streptosporangiaceae bacterium
CGCTACAGCGATGGATGGATCCCATGCGCCAGAGGAGTCCGCGAGCACCACGGGCGCGGAGAAATGCAGGCCGCCGTCGGACGAGGTGGCCACTCCGATCTGGTTGTTGCAGCCCATCCACTCTTCGTAGACGAGGCCGCGAGCGGGGTCGGCCGCCTGCTCTACTTCGGCGTTCTGGCCCGGACACCCCTTGCTGAACTCCGTGATGGGGCTTATGACTGGCCGGCTCAAACTGCCGGTCGCGACGGTTCCCGCAGTCGCCGGGGCGGTGATCAGAATGACCGGGCAGATCACAACTGCTGCCACAGCCCACGTCCGTACCGATCCGAGCTTGCCCGCCACGCGAGTCGCCTCCAGCAATGTCGGCATGAATGGCGGCGCGCCCATTACCCAGGACCGCACCGCCAAACCAGCGCGAACATCCTAACCCGGATGAGATAAGGGCAAGAGTCGCCTTCTGTGGCGGACTTGTGTCTTGGCTGACAGTCCGGAGATGTCCGACGTCTCACCACAGCGCGCGATGCGGGCACGCGACCAAGCTCCGCTACCTGGTAGGAGACGTTCAATGGCGGGCATTAGCCGAGTAATGCGAAACCCCTAGCCGCTGGGCAAGCTCCGGTGCTTCCAGGCCGACGGCAGCCAGCGCAGCAGGTGAGGTAGCGGGAATGACATTCGCCGATCGGGAGGATGCGGGCAGGCGCCTGGCGGGCTTGCTCGGCTACCTGCAAGGCCAGCCGCTAGTGGTGCTGGGCCTGCCCAGGGGCGGCGTCCCGGTGGCAGCTCAGGTAGCCACCCGGCTGGGCGCCCCGCTCGATGTGATCGTCGTGCGCAAGGTAGGGGTGCCGTTCCAGCCCGAGCTCGCCATGGGCGCGGTCGGCGAGGACGGCGCGGCGGTCACCAGCCGCGACGTTGTCGCGATGGCGAGCGTGACCGACGAGGAACTTGCCTCCCTCCAGGCACGGGAACGCGCCGAGGTGGCAGCCCGTGCAGCCCGGTACCGCGCGGTGCGGCCCCGGCTGGATCTGGACGGCAAGGTCGCAGTGGTCGTAGACGACGGCATCGCTACCGGCGCTACCGCCAGAGCCGCCTGCCAGATCGCCCGCGCGCACGGCGCAGCACGCGTGGTGGTCGCTGTGCCGGTCGCGCCCCCCGGCTGGCAGGAACGTATCGGTTCCGGCGCCGACGAGTTCGCCTGCGTGCTTGAGCCGCCGAGCTTTTTCGCCATTGGCCAGTTCTACGAGGATTTCTCCCAGACGAGCGAAGACGAAGTGATTGCCTGCCTGCGCGCCACCCGATCAGCATCGAACACGGGGCCGACCCGCTCGGGGGCCTCCGGCCACTGGGATGATGCGCATCCCGGCGACCGGCCAGGCATGGATCCCGAGGTCGAGCCGATGGCCGGGACAACCCGCCTGGCCGGCAACCTGACCCTGCCAGCGGACGCTCCAGGGATTGTGATCTTCGCTCACGGCAGCGGTAGCAGCCGGCATAGCCCGCGCAACCGGTACGTGGCGGCCACGCTCGCTGAGGCTGGCCTCGGCACGCTCTTGTTCGACCTGCTCACCGTAGATGAGGAAGTCGACCGGGCGAACGTGTTCGACATAGGCCTGCTCGCGGAGCGGCTCTCTCAGGTGACAGCGTGGCTGCGCAGCCAGGGACGGCCCGAGCCGATTGGCTACTTCGGCGCCAGCACCGGAGCGGCAGCCGCGCTGCAGGCAGCAGCCCGGCCCGGCGCGGATATCGCGGCCGTGGTGTCCCGCGGCGGACGGCCCGACCTTGCCGCAGAGCGGCTTGCCAGCGTAACCGCGCCCACGCTGCTCATCGTCGGCGGGCACGACGCAGCCGTGCTCGATCTGAACCGGGGAGCTCTCGCGGAGCTGCGCTGCGACAAGGAGCTTGCCGTCGTGCCCGGCGCCACTCACCTGTTCGAGGAGCCAGGCACTCTCGCCGCCGCCGCAGCGCTAGCCCGCGACTGGTTCGTCCGCTACCTCGGCCGCCGAAGCGGCTCAGCCGGCTGAGGGGGCGGAAGAGACCGCGCCCACGAACTCGCCGACTGCTTGCTCGGGCAGATGCCTCGCCAGGTCGGACTCGGTAATGATGCCGACCAGCTGATGGTTCTCGATCACGGGCAGGCGCCGGATTTGGTTGTTCTCCATCGCCCGCAGGACCTCGCTGACGTCCGCATCGGAGATGACGATCACCGGCTCGCCCTGGGCTAGCTCGCTCGCCGGGGTGGCGGCGGGGTCAAAGCCCTGAGCGACGCAGCCGCACACGATATCCCGATCAGTGATGATTCCCTTCAAGCGGTTATCATCGCCGCAGATCGGAAGCGCGCCTACGTCCAGATCCCGCATGAGCTGGGCCGCGCGCTGCAGGCTCTCGTGCTCGCCGACGCACTGTGCGCCGGCATGCATGATGTCTCGCGCTGTGGTCATGACAAGCCCCCCTGAGGCTCTAGCCGGGCGACCCTTCCCCCTGGTGCCCGATCCTTTCTCCTATTGTCCACGGCCGCCGGCCGGCCCTCCGGGCCGAGGTCCCGGTCAGCCTTTCACCACGCCGACAGGGACCAGCCTGGCCACTTTCCGGCACAATCCCGCCGCGGTGGCAGCGTCCACGACCTGGTCGACGTCCTTATAGGCCTCCGGAGTCTCCTCGGCAAGACCGCGCGCCGAGGTGCCCCGGACGGCAATGCCGGACGCTTCGAGCTGTCGCCGCAACGCGGGACCCTTGACGGTGCGGGCGGCCTGGTGGCGGCTGAGCTGGCGGCCAGCACCGTGGCAGGCCGATCCGAACGCGCCCCCACCGGCGACGCCGGCGAGCACCCAGGAAGCCGTTCCCATCGATCCTGGCACCAGCACCGGCTGGCCGGAGGTTCGCAGCTCTCTAGTGAGGTCAGGATGTCCGGGCGGCAGGGCCAGCGTGGCTCCTTTGCGGTGCACGCACAACCGGATCTTCCGGCCGTCGACCTCATGCGTCTCGATCTTGGCCATGTTATGAGAGACGTCATACACCAGATCCAGTCCCCCGTCTGCCTCGGCTGCGAACACCCGGCGGGCGGCCTCGGCGAGCAACTGCCGGTTCGCGCGGGCATAGTTCGCGGCGGCCGCCATGGCTCCGATGTAGGCGCGGCCCTCGGCAGAGCTGGCCGGGGCACAGGCGAGCTGCCGGTCCGGCACCGAGATCCCGTAGCGTGCCATCGCCGCGTCCATGAGCCGGACATGATCGCCGCAGATCTGATGTCCGAGGCCGCGCGAGCCGCAATGAATCATGACGCACACCTGGCCCTCGGCTAGCCCGAACGTTTCCGCGACGGCGGGATCGCAGACCTGCTTGACGACTTGGACCTCAAGGAAGTGGTTGCCCGATCCGAGGCTGCCGACCTGGCGCGCGCCGCGGTCCAGGGCGCGGTCACTGACCCGGCCTGGCTCGGCACCGCCCACCACGCCGGTGTCCTCGCAGCGGTCCAGGTCGCGCTGGCCGCCGTGGCCCTGGCTGACTGCGTACCTGGCACCGCCGGCCAGCACTTTCTCCAGCTCGGCACGACTGGCCAGCTGCCAGACTGCGCCGCGTCCCGCGCCGCGCGGGATCGCGGCGGACAGGGCGTCCATCACCCGGTCTAGCCGCGGGGCAAGCTCGCCGGCGCCAACCTCCGCGGCAAGCAGCCGGACCCCGCACGAGATATCGAACCCGACCCCGCCAGGAGAGATCACGCCATCGTCGCCCACATCCGTGGCCGCAACACCGCCGATCGGGAACCCGTAACCCCAGTGGATATCCGGCATGGCGTAGGAAGCCACAACGATCCCCGGCAGTGTCGCAACATTGACGA
>DASXIA010000530.1:0-32017 GCA_036488155.1 Streptosporangiaceae bacterium
GGCGCAGGTCGGGTCGGAGTGATGCAGGTTGTGCCAGGACTCGCCGAAGGACAAGATGGCCAGCCAGTTCACGTTCCGCGACTTGTCCCTGACCTCGAACTCTTCCTTGCCGAAGGTGTGGCAGATCGAGTTGATGGACCAGGTGACGTGGTGCAGGAAGGCGATACGGACCAGGGTGGCCCAGAAGAACGCGGTGACCGCGCCCTGCCAGGACCAGGCCCAGAGACCGCCGATGAGTGCCGGGGCGAGCAGCGAGACCGTGGTCAGGACAGGGAAGAGCGCCGAGATCCGCACGATCGTCTTGTCCGCCAGCAGGTCGGGGCAGAACTTCTCCTCCGACGTGCGATCGTCGTCGAACAGCCAGCCGAAATGCGCCCAGGCCAGGCCCTTGGTCAGGGCTTTCCAGTCGTCGCCGAACCGCCACGGTGAATGCGGGTCACCCTCCCGGTCGCTGTACTTGTGGTGCCGCCGGTGGTCGGCTACCCATTCGAGGACCGGCTTCTCGAGCGCGAGCGATCCGGCGATCGCGAGCGCAACCCGCAGGCCGGTCTTGGCCTTGAACGAGGAATGGGTGAAGTAGCGGTGGAAGCCCATGGAGATGCCAAGGCCAGTGATGATGTAGAAGGCCACAGCGATGATCGCGTCGTGCCAGCCGAGACCCCAGCCCCAGGCCAGCGGGATTGCCGCGATCAGCGCGAGCATCGGGATGGCGACGAAGACCCCGACCAGTACCTTCTCGAAGGTACCCCTCGGTTCATCTTGAAGATCATTGAGCGGCGTCCTGGCTCCGGTGGGTACCCCAGTGCCGGTGCCCGTCGCAGTGGTATCGATAGCAGTGGTCATGTGGATCATCGCTGACACTCAGCCGTCAGTTGCGGGATAACCGGTCTGCATCGCCATGGGCAGGGGCACTCGCAGATACGCTTACGTAACTGTAACTTACGTAACCGTAAGTTGACACTACTGCAGGGAAAATTGCGCGGCCAATCTGGCTGGGCGTCCGATGCCGTCCAGGTCGGCGCGGACTGACGGGACGCCAAGCGGGGAAGAATCAGTGTGCGCGTGCTCGCCGCTGCTTCCTGCGATGGGCTGAGCGCGATTAGATGAGTTTGCGAGCTTCAGCATCGGCAGGTCCGCAGTGGCAAATCATGAGGATGCGCTTGCCTGCCAGACGGCCAGACGAGCCCGACAGACCGGGCCAGCCGGGCAGTTTGGATCAGCCAAAGGGGCCGCTCTGGCGGCCGGTCAGCACCTGTCACGTGTCGCGGCGCGCCGCCGACCCCTCTGGCGATGGTTGTTCGTCGGACTGTTGGCAATCTTTAGCCTCGGCGTCACGGCCGTGTTCATAGCTACCGTGACTGTCGACGTCCGGCAGCATCACTGGGCCGGGGCGCTCGCCGCGTCACGGGACGCCGTACCTGCGGCTGTCGGCTGGGCGGCACTCCTGATCATCTTTTTCGGCCGCCGTGCTGCAATGCCCGACCAGTTGCCGGCCGCAGATGAGCGCGCGGTGACGGAGAAACAGAAGCGAGCAGCGCTGACCAGGGACTCAGTACGCCGAGCCGAGCAGCGTGTGCAGCGGCTGGCCGCGAGGCTAACGGAGCTCAGCGCCGTAGCCGCCGAAGAAGCGCAGGACCAGCAGCTAGCCCGTCAGATCGGGAACACTGCGGCCAGGCTGGATCTGGCGATGCAGTGGCTGATCGGGGCCCGTGCGGCACTGGCCACGAGCCAGTCGGACCTGGCGAAGGCCAGTGACAATCAGCCAAATCACCTTCACGGCGCGAGTCGGCCGGCCGGCCGGGTGGCCTGACTTGGCCGGTCCCGGCAACGGTCCGCCGGCCCGCCCCGCAAACCGGTCCGCCTGACACACGGGTCCGCCCGAAGAGCCCGTTCCCGCCTGGTAGACGCTGTCAGGAAAGGCCGCGCCCGCCAGACATGATGGCCACGCGAAGGATTTCCTCGGCGGCGTCCGCTTCGGCGCGCGCCGTGATGACATTCGTGTGTGCCTCGTTCAGGTCGCCCAGCCCGATGCAGCTAGACGCCACTGCAATGTCATGGGCGGCTAATTCCAGTTGCCTGACGGCCTCGCTGATGTCGACTGGTTCGTGGAGCGGCTCAGGGCTGATGCCCTGCTCGGGGATGCTCACGATGCACCGTCCTCACGTTCGGGGCTGGTCCGGATGGCCGTGCCCGCGCCCGAATCTGCCGACGACGGCCGGCCACCCGGCATCACAGTGTTACCCCGCCATGACCGCCGCATGCCCTTCCGCCTCAGGTCCGGGCAGCTTCGGGAACGAGCACGCTGCCGACGATCAAGCTGGCCAGCCGCTCCGGCTGATCCGGGTCAGTCGGAGCCATCTCGTTGGCCATGATGAGTGCGTGCGCAAGGCGCATGATGTCGGCGCTGCGCACTTCCGGGCGCGCCTCGCCGGCTTCCTGGGCCCGGCTGAGCAGCGTCTGTGTGCAGCCTCGCAGGATCATGCTGCACGCCGACATGAGCTCGGAGTCTTTGCCGATGGTGGCTACCAGCGCAGCGCTCAGGCTCCGCTTGGTCCGGCCGAACGCCACGAAGGCGCGCATCCACTCACCGAGCGCGGCGCCAGGCGATTCGGACGCAAGCAGCTTGCCTGCTAGTACCTCGAGCCCGTCGACCTGATCCTTGTAGACAGCCTCGAGCAGCGCCTGGCGGGCCGGGAAATGCCGGTACAGCGTGCCGATCCCGACGCCCGCCCTGCGGGCGATCTCCTCCAGCGATACGTCGTCGGCACCGCGCTCGGCAAAGACCGCCGCGGCTGCGGCGAGCAGCCGGTCGTAGTTACGGCGTGCGTCAGCACGCTTCGGCGGCGTGGCCTGCAGAACTGGCACGCCGCGCTCTGGCGATGCGGCCTGGCTGGCCGGCTCGGTTGCGCCCATCGCTAACTCCAGCATTTATCAAGTTGCGAATCGGAGGCATCCTCCGTATAGTTACCGGAGGGATCCTCCAGATAGCTTAGCTCACTTTAGCCGTACTGGCCACTGACGTCGTGGCTCGCGGCATTTCACCGCGATGTTTCCGGAAGGAATCATGTCTTCTTCGCCTCACTCCGCCGCGCCCGCGAAAGCGCGGCACGCCGGCTCCGTTTCGCCTCCGGCTCACCCGTCGCATGCCTCGCGCAGCCACGACCGGCGGAACATCACCCTCGCCGTCGTGCTCGTTGCTCAGCTGATGATCGTCCTGGACATGACGGTCGTGAACATCGCCCTGCCGTCGATGGCGACCGGACTTCACCTGTCCGCAACCAGCCTGTCCTGGGTGCTCAACGCCTACGCCCTTACCTTCGGCGGCCTGCTACTGCTCGGCGGCCGGGCCGGTGACATCATCGGCAGGCGACAGGCATTCATGGCCGGGCTTGCCATCTTTACGCTGGCCTCGCTGGCAGGCGGCCTGGCCACCTCTTCTGGCCTCCTGCTCGCGGCACGCGCCGTCCAGGGCGTCGGCGGCGCCATCGCCTCTCCTGCCGTGCTGGCCGCAATCGTGACCGGCTTTCCTGAAGGCCGGGAGCGGGTCCGAGCGCTCAGCATCTTCACCGCCGTCACCATGGGCGGCTCGTCGCTGGGCCTGGTACTCGGCGGGATCATCGTCCAGTGGGCGTCCTGGCGCTGGGTGTTCTTCGTCAACGTGCCCATCGGCGTCGCGGTGATCGCGCTGGCACCGCGGCTGCTGGCTAACTCGCAGCGGCAGCGCGGCCACTTCGACGCTGCCGGCGCCATCACCTCGACGGCAGGAATGTCGGCTCTCGTCTACGCCTTCATCAGGGTCGCCTCGAACGGCTGGTCCGACCGCGTCTCGGTCGGCGCGTTCGCCCTGGCCGCGGTGCTCCTCGGCGCCTTCGTGCTGATCGAGACGAGGAGCAGCCAGCCGATCACGCCACTATGGCTGGTACGGGACCGCAGCCGCGCCGCGTCCTATGTCGCCCGGCTGCTGCTGGTGGCCGGCATGTTCGGGTCGTTCTTCTTCCTGACCCAGTTCGTTCAGGAGGTACTTGGATTCAGCCCTGTCAAGGCAGGGCTGGCCTTCGTCCCGATGACAGGTGCCCTGTTCGCCACCTCCAGGCTGGCACCGCAGCTCGTGAACCGGTTCGGGCCGAAGTCACTGATGATCGTCGGCTTGCTTCCGGTCGTCGCCGCGATGGCGTGGCTTGGTCAGCTCAGCACCGGCACGAGCTACTTCCCCGGCGTACTCATCCCGATGCTGCTGCTCGGTATCGGCATGGGCGTTGTGTTCGTGCCGTTGACAATGGCCTCGCTGGCAGGCGTGCCGCCGAAGGAGTCCGGCGTGGCGGCCAGCATGGTCAACGTGATGCAGCAAGTCGGCGGCGCGCTCGGCCTGGCCATCCTGGTGACGATCTACGGCAGCGCGAGCCGCGCGGCTGCCCGGCACCCCGTCCTCGGCGCGTCGGTCGCAGCCCAGACAGAGCACATCCGGGTGCACGGGATGGCAGCGTCGTTCACCGCCGCCGCGATCTTCGACGCCGTCGCGCTAATCGTGATCGCGGTCGCGATCCGGATGCGGCAGACCGGTGCCCCGGCCGGGCAGCCGGCGTCACCCGAGGGCGACACGCTCACCACCGAGGTACTGGAGGCCGAGATCCTGGAAGCTGAGGCCATCTAGGCCGGCTGAGACTCGGCCATCTCAGACTGGGCCAGACGCAACGCACTAGGAGAGGGCTGCTGCCGGATGCCCGGTGGCAGCCCTCGCGCGTCTGCAACGGCAGCCTTCCGAATGGCGCCGCCCGCGGCTGTAACAGTCTGCCCCGACTGTCCGCTTTGGAACTATGATCTGCGGCACAAATAGGAACCGGCGGAGGCAGCAATGACCAGCGAGACATCTCCGTACCCACAGACACCACCGCCACCGCCCGCACCACGGGTACCGGCGGCCCCGGCAACCGGCTGGAGCGGCAGCGACCTAGTCGTCGGCGGCGCCCTCGTCGTCCTCCTGATCGCGCTCTTCCTGCCCTGGTTCAGCGGCACAGTGCAGATCTTTAAGTCGGCGGCCGTATCTGGCGCAGCAGCTGGCACGCAGGCTCACGGCTACCTCTGGGTTGTCTTCGTCCTGGCCATCGTGGCGCTGATCGTGCTGGTCGCGCGCGATGCCATTGACCAGCTGCCCGGCAACCTGCCAAGCCCTGAGCAGATGCTGGTCGGCGCGACCGGGCTGGCGCTGGTGCTGACCGTCCTGGGCCTGGTGCAGAAGCCGTCCTCGGGGGCCCTTATCTCGATCGGCTGGAGTTACGGCGGCTTCATTGCGCTGCTCGCGGCCCTCGTCGCCTTTCTCGCAGCGTCCGGGGTGGCCGCCCGGCTACGCCCGCGGAGTCCGGGCACTACCGCCTAGCGCGGCCCGGCCGAGCCTGATCCGGGAGAGTTATGCATGTCATAGCGTGCATAACTCTCCCGGATCACTCAAATCCTCGCCGGGAACTAAAATTGGCCGCATGCCTGAGTTCTCCTATACCGACATGCTGCCGACGGGCGCCGATGACACCACCTACCGGCTGATCACGACCGGCGGTATCAGCGTGGCGAAGGCATTCGGCCGGGAGTTCCTCCAGCTGGAGCCAGCGGTACTGACCGAGCTCACGGCAGCGGCCATGCACGACATCGCGCACCTGCTGCGGCCCGCGCACCTGCAGCAGCTGCGGTCCATCCTGGACGACCCCGAGGCGAGCGGGAACGACAAGTTCGTCGCTGGTGATCTGCTCAAGAACGCCTGCATCGCGGCAGGCGGAATCCTGCCCATGTGCCAGGACACGGGCACCGCGATCGTCATGGGCAAGCGCGGTCAGCAGGTGCTGACCGACGGCCGCGACGAGGAACACATCGCCCGTGGCGTGTACGACGCTTACACAAAGCTCAACCTTCGCTACTCCCAGCTAGCGCCGCTCAGCATGTGGGAAGAGCGCAACACTGGTAGCAACCTCCCGGCCCAGATCGAGCTGTACGCAACCGACGGCGACGAGTACAAGTTCCTGTTCATGGCCAAGGGCGGCGGCTCCGCCAACAAGTCGTATCTCTATCAAGAGACCAAGGCGGTGCTCAGCCCGGCCAGGATGGCCTCGTTCCTTGAAGAAAAGATCCGCTCGCTCGGAACGGCTGCCTGCCCGCCGTATCACCTGGCCATCGTGGTCGGCGGCACGAGTGCCGAGTACGCGCTGAAGACGGCCAAGTACGCGTCGGCCAGATACCTCGACGCGCTCCCGACGACCGGATCGATGGACGCGCACGGTTTCCGCGACCTCGAACTCGAACAGCAGGTGCTGGAGATTACCCGGCGGGCCGGGATCGGCGCTCAGTTCGGCGGCAAGTACTTCTGTCACGACGTGCGGGTGATCCGGCTCCCGCGCCACGGCGCCTCGTGTCCAGTCGCGATCGCGGTGTCCTGCTCCGCGGATCGGCAAGCCAAAGCCAAGATCAACGGGAACGGGGTATTCCTCGAGCAACTGGAGACCGACCCCGCGCAGTATCTCCCTGACACCGGCGAGCACGAGCTGGACTCCGGCGTCGTTCGCATTGACCTGTCCAGGCCGATGAACGAGATCCGGGCCGAGCTGTCCCGCTACCCCATCAAGACCAGGCTGGCGCTTACCGGCCCCATGGTGGTGGCCCGCGACATCGCGCACGCCAAGATCAACGACCTGCTCGATTCGGGCCAGCCGATGCCGGCATACCTGCGCGATCACGCGGTCTACTACGCCGGCCCGGCCAAGACACCGGAGGGCTACGCATCTGGCTCGTTCGGCCCGACGACGGCCGGCCGGATGGACTCCTACGTGGACAAGTTCCAGGCGGCCGGCGGGTCGCTCGTCATGCTGGCGAAGGGGAACCGGTCTGCCGCCGTGACCAAGGCCTGCCAGCAGCACGGCGGCTTCTACCTCGGGTCGATCGGCGGCGCGGCAGCCAAGCTCGCCAGGGACTGCATCACCAAGGTCGAGGTGCTGGAGTACCCCGAACTCGGCATGGAAGCGGTGTGGCGGATCGAGGTCCGCGATTTCCCGGCGTTCATCGTGGTAGATGACAAGGGCAATGACTTTTTCGCTGACGTCACCGCGCCGAAGCAACCGCTGCTGACGATCGGCTCCGCACCGAGCTGACCCTGGAGGCTGTCATGGCCGGCGCACCGGAGGGCTTCCGCATCGAGCACGACTCGATGGGCGAGGTGGCAGTACCCGCTGACGCGTTGTGGGGCGCGCAGACGCAGCGCGCGGCGCAGAACTTCGAGATCTCCGGCGAACCGTTGTCCCGCGATCTGATCGGTGCACTGGCCTCGATCAAAGGCGCAGCCGCCGTGGTCAACGGCCAGCTTGGCGTGCTGCCTGCCGACATGGCCGCGGCCATCCACGATTCGGCCGCCGAGGTCGCCCGTGGCGGATATGACGACCAGTTCCCGGTCGACGTGTTCCAGACCGGCTCTGGAACGTCGTCGAACATGAATGCCAACGAGGTGATCGCCAGCCTTGCCGCGCGGCGGCTGGGCCGTCCGGTCCATCCGAACGACCACGTGAACGCGTCCCAGTCGTCCAACGACGTGTTCCCGTCGGCGATCCACCTGGCCGCGGTCCGGCTGATCGTGATCTCGCTGCTCCCGGCTCTGAGTCACCTCGCAGACTCGCTGGGCGCTAAGGCCGGCGAGTTCGCCGGCGTCGTCAAGAGCGGCCGGACGCACCTCATGGACGCGACGCCGGTGATGCTCGGGCAGGAGTTCGGCGGCTACGCCGCAGCTGTCAGGCACGGCGTGCATCGGGCCAGCGACGTGCTCCCAGACGTCGGCGAACTCCCGCTGGGCGGGACTGCCGTGGGGACCGGGCTGAACGCACCGGCCGGCTTTGCCAGGATGGTGATCGGCCACCTGGCGAGTGACATGCAACTGCCGCTCACCGAAGCGCCCGATCACTTCGAGGCAGCGGGCGCGCGGGACGGCCTGGTCGCTGCGAGCGGCGTGACGCGGACCGTCGCGGTCAGCCTCTACAAGATCTGCAACGACCTGCGGCTGATGGGCTCCGGGCCGCGAACCGGCCTCGCCGAGATCCGGATCCCGGACCTGCAGCCTGGCTCGTCGATCATGCCAGGCAAGGTCAACCCCGTCATCTGCGAGGCGGTCTGTCAGGTCTGCACGCAGGTCGTCGGCAACGACGCCGCGGTCGCCTTCGGGGGCGCGGCCGGCAACTTCGAGCTGAACGTCATGATGCCGGTCATCGGCCGCAATTTGCTGTCCTCGCTGCGCCTGTTGTCGGCCGCGTCGGTGTCACTTGCCGACAAGTGCGTAGCCGGCATCGGCGCCAATGTCGAGCACTTGCGTCGCAACGCCGAGTCGTCGCCGGCGATCGTCACCGCGCTGAACCCGTTCATCGGGTACGAGGCTGCCGCCGCTGTCGCGCATGAGGCGCTGGAGACCGGCGCGACGATCCGCGACGTGGTCATTTCCCGCGGGCATGTGGCACGCGGCGAAATCAGCGCAGAGCAGCTGGACAAAGCTCTGGATGTAGTCGCAATGGCTCGGCCGCAACAGTAACGAATCCGACCCCTGCGGGCGCTACGCTTTTCGTCGGTCAAACTCACATCTTCCTCACAGGACGCTGAGCGTCTGCTGTAGATAGGGTCCCGCCATGCACGCAGTCATGGGCTCCGGTCGGCTGATTGCCGGACGTTATCGCCTGCTGGGCCCGATCGGCCGGGGCGCGATGGGCATCGTCTGGCGCGGTCGCGACGAACTGCTCGCTCGCGACGTAGCCGTGAAGGAAGTGCAGATCACCGCGCACGCCTCACCCTCCGATTCAGAAGCGATCTATCAGCGCACGCTGCGCGAGGCCAGAACTGCAGCCCGGCTCAAGCACCCCAGTGTCGTGACGGTCTACGACGTGGTCGAGGAGAGCGGCAGCCCGTGGATCATCATGGAGCTTGTCGAGGCGCGGTCGCTGGACCGGCTCATCACCGAGGACGGCCCGCTGCCGCCGCTGGAGGCCGCCGAGCTCGGCTCCAGCCTGGTCAGCGCGCTGGCGAGCGCGCACACGGCTGGTGTGCTGCACCGCGACGTCAAGCCGAGCAATGTCCTGGTCGGCCGGGACGGCAAGGCAGTGCTCACTGACTTCGGGATCGCGACCTTTGCCGAAGATCCCTCGATGACTCTGGCGGGGATAGTGGTCGGCACGCCCGGCTTCACCGCGCCGGAGCGGGTCCGAGGTGACGTCGCGACTCCTGCGTCAGACCTCTGGTCGCTCGGCGCCACGTTGTACGCGGCGGTGGAGGGGCGCGGGCCGTTCGAGCGGGCCGGTGGCTCCACCGTCATCACTGCCGGTGTGGCGACGGAGGACGCGCCGCGTGCGCCCTCGGCTGGCCCGCTTGCCCCGGTCATTGGCGCCCTGCTCAGCCGTGATCCCGGCAGCCGGCCAGACGCGACGACGGCTGCCCGAATGCTGTGGGAGGCGGCTACAGCGGCGCGGACCGGTGCACGCTCACTCGGCGAGGGCTGGCTCGCTGCCGAGGCCAGCACGGCGGCCAGCCAGGCAGCGGCTGGGGCAAAAGCCGTCGCTAGCGTGCATCCGGACGCGCGCTCAGCCGCTGGCGACGCAGCCGTTGGAGACGCAGCCGCTGGGAACGCAGCCGCCAGCAAATCAGTTGCGGGCGATGTAGCCGCTGCGGCGGGCATGGCCAGGCCAGCTGCCGCGGCGGCGGGCGGCGGCGGCTCACCGGCCCGCGCCGGTCACGCTGGTGCAGCGGCTGCCAGTGACTCCGGCACGGCGACGCCAGGATCGGCCGCCCGTCGCGCGGAGTCCCCGCAGATCAGTGAGCAGCGGGCGGAGTTCCTCGCTCCCCCTGTCTATGCCGAACTGTCGATACCGGACGTGACTGGTCCGGGCGAGCCACTCGCCGATGCTGCTCTAGCCCGCAACCCAGCAGGCGCCGAAGCCGCCAAGCCGCGACCGGTTCTCGGTTCTGACGGCGAGCCAATCCTGTGGCAGCCGCTGAAGCCGGCCACCGGCGGGACTCAAGGCGGCGGAGCGGGCACGCACCAGCCGAGCGGGGCCACGAGCCAAGGAGGCTCATCGAGCGCAGGCGGACCAGGCGGCCCTTCCGGGCGCGGCGGCAGCGGCTGGCCGCGGTTCTGGAACCGGAGCGGGCCATCCAAACCCTCGTCGGGTCGCTGGCGGCTGATGGTAGCCGGGGCAGGCATCGCCGCGATCGTGGTAGCCGCGCTCGTCGGCTGGGACACTTACTCCCGCACGCAGACGACGCAGGCACTGAGTCCTTCGTCGCTCGGTACGCACGGCGTCGGCAGCTCCGGCTCAGCCCATCCGACTGTGCGCGGCTCCACCAGCGCCGACGGCAAGCACAGCAGCACCCCGGCTACCGGCAAGCCCGGTGCCGCGCCGCCGCCCGGGCACTCGGCCGGTACTGGCAAGCCATCCGCGGGACCGTCACGGAAGCCCTCTTCGTCCGCGAGCACAAGCAGCAGCCCCGGCACGCATCCGTCCCCGTCGGCGAGCGTGACGCCCAGTCCGTCACCGAGCCCGACGCCGACCCCGTCGCCGAGTCCCCGCGCCACGGGGCCTGTGCTGCCGCCCGGGTACGTGTGGCGCGACTTCAGCGCGGCCGAACTGGGCACTACGGCGGGCTTCAAGATCGGTCTGCCCGGAGCATGGACGCAAAACCTGACCGGACAGATCGCGCATTTCAACCAGCCGGCGCGGAACTTCCACCTGACCGTCAACGTCGGCCTGTGGACGTATCCCAAGCCGCTGGCCGAGGCCAACTACATCGCGAAGAACGACTCCGCGAACTACAACGGCTATGCCCAGCTAGCGCTGAGCGCGGTCGGCTTCAAATCGATCGGCGGCTTCAAGGCGGCTCCGGCAGCCGAGCTTAAGTTCAGCTGGCACAAGCCGTCCGGTGGCAACTTCACCGAGTTGGTCATCCTGGTGTCGCTGGCGACCAAGGCCGGAGCCCAGACCTACCGGTTCAGCTTGTGGGCTCCGACGGCCAGCTTCGCAACAGCGCACGGCGTGTTCCACACGGCACTCACGACGTTCCGGCCGCTACCCGCCGTCTGACCCCTTCAGGTCTGCGGTAACCCGCGCACGTCCGCAGTCCGGGGCGCTAGTCTGCCCCTCCGCGACGCAGCCTGGTGTCCCGGACGCTAGTCCGCAGTTCACGCGCGCTGACCCGCGACTCGCCGCCAGCCAGGCGGCCAACGTCAGAAAAGCACGCGGCTAGTACCAGCCGTCGGCTTGCTCGTGACCCCAGGCTCCGCACGGCGTGCCGTACGTATTCTTGATGTAGGTAAGTCCCCACTTGATCTGAGTTGTCGGATTAGTCTGCCAGTCCGATCCGGCGGTCGCCATCTTGGAGCCGGGCAGCGCTTGCGGGATGCCATAGGCACCGCTCGCATTTTCAGCGTTGTATCGCCAGCCGCTCTCCGCGTTCCACAGATTGTCCAGGCAGCCCCACTGGCTTGTGCTGAATCCGTACGACGACAGCAATCCGTAGGCGATGCTCTGAGCGGTGCCCGGATTCGGCGCCGGCGCACTAACCACCGGTGAGCCACCAGACGAGCCACCGGACGAGCCGCTGCCCGACGACGAAATCGACGAGGACGGGCTGCTGATTTTCGGCTGGCTAGTCACGCTGAACGCTTCCGTCGCGGCCGTCTGCAGGATCACTTGCTGCCGCGCTGACTCCAGTTCGATACCTGACTTGCCACCTGATATCTGCGCGACAGCGGCACCCAGCGGATCCGAACCTGAACCGGGCTGTTCGGTGATAACCAGCAGAGCGATCGCGGTCACCGTCACGGTTGCTGCCGCTGCGGTGACCATGAAGACGCCCACCCGCCTGCGCTTTGGGCGCCTGGCAGTAGGCCGCCTCCGATGTTGTGACAATGCGGTCCTTCCGTCGGCCATGCGCTGCCGGGCGGAGCGCCCAGCACGCGGGACCGCTGCGGTACAGGGCAGCGAGTCGCATGACGGCCGGGCGGGTCTGGACCCGGGACCGTCGCGGCACCACGTTGCCAGAACTGCACACGGCTACCAAGCGTTTCCGCCGAAAAAGGCGAACAGGAAACCCGGAATTGGTGTCCGGCAGATCACGGCTTGGCTATAAGTAAGGTAACAATCACTGACCGTAGCAAGCCGGGGCCCTGATCACAGCCCTGGCGCTCACGGTGGCGACACGCCGAGCGCTGGGCGTGTCGCGCCGCCACCCGCGGCAGTTTGCAGCGTTTCGCTGGCCAGCGCCACGCGTGCCCGGTTGCGAACCCTTCCGCGCACCCTGGCCAGCGGCTAGCTTGTGAGGCAGCATCGGCCATGCCGTCGGGCTCAGGCGCGATGGCAGCGGGGACGGGGAGATATGAGCAGTTCCAAGCACCGGGCATGGACTCTCGGTACCAGCGACGCCGAATCCCTGGTAGCCGAAGCCCGTAAGGCCCTGTTCGTCATGGTGGGCTTCCTGGCCATCTTGTGGCTCGTCCAGCTTGTCAACGTCGCCGATCATTACGGCCTGACCAACAGCTACGGAATCCTGCCGCACGACGTGCACAGCCTGCCGTACCTGCTGACAGCCCCGTTCCTGCACGTGAGCTGGACCCATATCGAATCCAACTCCGGCCCGCTGTTCATTTTCGGGTTCCTGGCCGCCTACCGGGGGGTTACCCGATTCCTCGGACTGACCGGACTGGTGATCGTCACTAGCGGGCTGGCGGCCTGGTTCTTTGGCGATCCCCGCACGATCGGGGTGGGTGCGAGCGGCGTGGTCTTCGGCTACCTCGGCTACATCCTGGTCCGGGGGTTCTTCGACCGGCACGGCATCGACATCATGATCGGCGCGGTCATGGCGCTGTGCTTCGCTTACCAGTTCACCGTGCTGTTGCCGAATGCCCGCATTGGCTATCAGGCCCACATCGGCGGCTTGGTGGGAGGGCTGGCGGGCGGCTGGCTCTTCCGGGACCGCAGTGCGGCGCGCAAAGCGAAGGCGAGGGCAGCGGCGGCCAAAAAGGTGTCGCCGGCCAACGCTGGCACCGGCACGGCCAGCGCGCTTCCGGCTACCAAAGTCCCTGCTGGCGCGCCGGCCGGTTCGGGCACCGCGAGTCAGCAGGACCACGACACCGGCCTGTACTCCGGGGCCCGCGCGGACCTGCACCGCCAACTGGACGACCTGGGCCTCTAGCCAGCGCGTTACGCGTCACGGCCCAGGCCGGCCTGGCCTAGAGTCAGCTGATGGCTGCCGGAGAACACGCGGGCATTCCGATCGTCGACGCACACCACCATGTCTGGGATCCGGCCGTCCGGGCGCAGCCGTGGCTCGACACTGACGAGGCACTTGCCCCGTTGCGCCGCAAGTTCGCCTCCGCCGACCTCGCGGAAGTCGCCGCCGAGTCGGGCGTGACCGCAACCGTGGTGGTGCAGACCGTAACCGAGCCGACGGAGACTCCGGAGTTGCTCGCTCTGGCCCGCACTGACCCGCTCGTCGCCGCAGTCGTTGGCTGGACAGATCTCACGCAGCCTGGCGTCGGCGACGCGGTGGCCGAACTCCGCGCCGCGCCCGGCGGCGAGTTCCTGGCTGGCGTCCGCCACCCGCTGCTCACCGAGGCCGATCCCGGCTGGCTGGCGCGCCCTGATGTCAGGCGCGGCCTGGCGGCGCTCGCAGCCACCGGGCTGACTTTTGATCTCGTCCTGCGGCCTGATCAGCTGGCGAGCGCGGTGCAGGCCGCCGCCGACACGCCTGAGCTGATCTTCGTGCTCGATCACTTGGGCAATGTCGACGTCACTGCGAGCCCAATGCCGTCCGCAAGCGGCGTGCCGGATCAGGCATGGGCCGCGTCCTTCGCCGCGCTGGCCGCGCTGCCCAATACCGTCTGCAAGCTGTCCGGCATCCTCGGGGAGGCGCCCGTCGAGCGCCTGCGGCCGTATTTCGACCTGGCACTCGCGGCTTTCGGGCCGCGGCGGCTGATGTTTGGCTCTGACTGGCCGGTCTGCACGCTCCAGTCCAGCTACCGGGACGTGGTGACAAGGGCGGCGGCGCTGACCGCCAGCCTGAGTGAGCCGGAGCAAGCCGCCATCCTGGCCGGCACTGCCCGCGCCGTGTACCGCATGCCGCGGCCGGCCAGCCACCGCGGCCCCGGCTAGCCGTCGTTCCCGCCGGTATTAACGTTGCCTGTAGACGCGGCTCGGACGGTCGTGGCTTTGCCGGCCGGCCACCAGCAGGAGTCGTGCGTAGCCCGGGCGCGGGGCGGGCACCAGTGAGCTGAGACCGGCAAAGGCACGACCTCGACGTCGCGCATCTGTGCGAGCGGGGTCCGCTGCTGACGAAGAGCTCCCGATGGGAGACGAGCGTGACCGTAACTCCGGAAACCCGCCCTGGACCTGGCGCGCCCCAACCCGAGGCAGGCAGGCTTAGCGAGCGGCAGATAGCGCAGCTGCGCAAGCATGGAGAGACCCGCCCCACGGCTGCTGGCGAGGTGCTGATCCGGGAGGGAGACCGCGGCTACGACTTCTTCGTGATCTTGTCGGGCCGGGTCCGCATCGTCGACCACCAGGCCGGCGTCGAGCGTGAGCTCGCCGTAGGAGTTCCAGGCGAGTTCGTTGCCGAGCTGAACCTCCTGACCGGCGAGCGCCTGTTCACTACGGTCGTGGTGGCAGAGCCGGGAAGCGTCCTGGTGGTTCCGCTGGACCGGCTGCAGGCCCTGATCGGCCGGGATCAGGCCTTGGGCACCCTGATCCTTCAGACAGCGCTCATGCGGCGGCAGTGGGTCGCTGACTCTGCAGTGGGGCTGCGGATCATCGGGTCACGCGAGTCGGCGGAGACACGCCGGCTCGCGGATTTCGCGACCCGCAACCGGATACCGCACGTGTGGCTCAGCTCGGCCAGCGATCCGGTCGCCCAGACGGTGCTCGCCCGCCACGATCTAACCTGGGACCAGACCCCGGTCGTGGTGATGCGCGGCGGCGAAGTGCACAGCCGGCCGTCGAACGCCGAGCTAGCGCGAGCGGCCGGAGTCGGCACCCAGGCGACGCCGGGGATGACCTACGACGTCGCCGTTGTCGGCGCGGGACCGGCCGGCCTGGCCGCAGCTGTGTACGGCGCATCGGAAGGACTGTCCGTTGCGCTCATCGACGCGCTCGCAGTAGGCGGCCAGATCGCGACTACTTCAAGGATCGAGAACTACCTTGGCTTCCCTGTCGGTATCACCGGTGAGGAGTTCGCCGAGCGCGCCTTCGTGCAGGCGCTGCGATTCGGCGTGTCGATAGTCTTGCCAGCGGCAGCCACTAGATTGTCCCCGGCTGAGGCGGGTCATATCGTGCATCTCGACACCGGCGACGATATCGAAGCGCGGAGTGTCATTGTCGCGACCGGCGTCAGCTACCGGCGGCTTGAGGCCGTCGGCGCGGACCGCTTCTCCGGTGTCAGCGTTTTCTATTCGCCGCTAGCCATGCGCAACGAGGTGGCGCCCGGAGAGCCAGTATTCATTGCGGGCGGCGGAAACTCGGCGGGTCAGGCCGCGATCGCACTGGACGATATGGGTAATCCGGTAACCATCATCGTTCGCGGCGCCGATCTGACCGCGACCATGTCGCATTATCTGGTTGACCGGATCCGCACCCGGCCGGGCATCAGGGTGCTCACCCGCAGCATGATCAGGGAACTGGCGGGGAACGAGCGACTCGAATCGGTCAGCATCGAGGACCTCACCACATCTGCGCGCGAGTCTCTGCCTGCGGCCGCACTGCTCGTGATGATCGGCGGCGAACCCCGCACCAGGTGGCTTGCAGACGTCGTCGATCTTGACAAAGAAGGCTATGTCATAACAGGCTCCGCCTTGGGCACGGAGGCACGACGTAAGCGGCCATGGATCGGGCTGGACCGAGATCCCTACCTGCTGGAAACGAGTGTTCCGGGGGTATTCGCCGCAGGCGACGTCCGCAGTGGTTCAGTGAAGAGAGCAGCTTCGGCTGTGGGCGAGGGCTCCATCGCGATTCGGTTCGTGGGCGAGCACCTCGGCACCCGGTCCGGCTTCAGCCCGGAAACCGTGAGCACCACCTGACAGGTCAGCTGCCTCGGGCTGGCGGCCGGCCGGCGAGGCGGCGGCGCCAGCGGTCAGCTCGCTGGTCCGCACGCACCTGCCTGACGACATTGCGACCAGGGATGCCGGTTACCCCGCCGCCGCCATGGGTGGCGGAGCCTGCCTGATACAGGCCGCGAACCGGGGTACGCAGGTCGGCGTAGCCCGCCGCTGGCCGGCCATGGAACATCTGCCCGAGGCTCAGCTCGCCATGGAAGATGTTCCCGCCGACAAGCCCGTACTCCTGCTGCATCTGGTTGGGCCCGATCACCTGCCGGTGCAGGATCGAGTCAGTGAACCCCGGCGCGATCGTCTCGATCCGGGCGATCACGCGATCGGCGTAGTGCTGGAGCTCGGTTTGATCTGGTGAGTCCGCGTACTGGTACGGCACCCACTGGGTGAACAACGACATCACGTGCTGCCCTGGCGGGGCGAGGGTGTCGTCGAACACGCTCGGGATGCAGACGTCAGCGAATGGCAGGGCCGACGGTTGGCCGGCCACTGCCTCCTGATAAGCGTTCTCAATGTCGTCAGGGCTGTCGGCGAGCACGATCGTGCCGCCGTGTACCTGCGGGTCGAAGTCCGGGTGGCTGGCGAACACCGGCAGCCGGCCTAGTGCCAGGTTGATCTTCACCGTACCGCTGCGAGTCTGCCAGCCGCGAATGTCGGCGAGGAACGGCGCTGGCAGGTCCGCGGCGTCGACGAGCTTGAGAAACGCGATCTTCGGATGCACGGTCGTGATGACCGTTCCCGCATCGATCTCCTCGCCCGAGGCCAGTGTCACTCCGGTCACGCTGCGGCCTGCCGCACTGCCGCCGGGCCCGGTCCGGATCTTCGCTACCGGCGCGCCGGCGCGGATCTCGGCACCGAAGGAGCGCGCCGCTGCGGCCAGTGCCTGAGTGACGCCGCCCATTCCGCCGCGCGGGAATCCCCACGCGCCTGCGTGCCCGTCGGTGTCCCCGATGTGGTGATGCAAGACCACGTACGCGGTGCCGGGCGACCGCGGACCTGCCCAGGTCCCGATCACGCCCGATACCGAGAGCACGCCGCGCAGCGCGTCCGACTCGAAATACCGGTCCAGCAGGTCAGCGACGCTGCCGGTGAGCAGCCGGGTGATGTCGACCGCCCCGCGCGCGTCCAGCTTTCGCAGATGCCGCAGCAGCATTGCCTGCCGGGCGAGGTCGGCTGGCCGCCGGGAGCCGAGCCGCGGCGGGATCTCGTCGAGCATCGGCCCGAGTACCTGCCCGATCTTTTGCAAGTGCGACTCGTAGGCCGGATAGGCGGCGGCGTCTGCGGCGGAGAACTTGCCAATCTCCGTCGCCCGCTCGGCCGGGTCGTCCGGGAGCCTCAGGTACCGGCCGTCGGCGCGCGGGGCGAAGTACGGGCCCTGCGGGAACACGTGGTACCCGTGGCTGGTCAGCCGCAGGTCGGCCACGATGTCTGCCGGTAGCAACGACACGACGTACGACAGCGAGGTCACCAGGTAATCGGGTCCGAATGGACGCTCACTCACCGCTGCGCCACCGACGACGTCCCGCCGCTCGCAGACCAGGACATCCAGGCCGTCCCGGGCCAGGTAAGCGGCGGCTACCAGGCCGTTGTGGCCGCCGCCTACCACCACGACATCCCGGCGCGATCTCACCACTAGCTCTCCTTGCAGGCTTACCCGGCGAGCGGGAAGAAGCAGGCGTGTGACCTGCCGTCGGCTTCTGTCACGGTTGGCGGCCGCTCAGCGTAGCAGCGGGCCCGGGCAGCCGGGCACCGGCTGGCGAAGACGCAGCAGTCTTGTCCGGCTGGCCCGTCTGGCCCGGTCGGCTCGATGCTGCCCGCCGCAGGATAGCCGGACGCGGCCGGCAGGCTCGTCGGGGTGATCAGCTTGCGCCGTGCCGGGTGGTCCGCCGGCACGGCATCGTGCAGCGACTTGGTGTACGGGTGCCGCGGCGTGGCGCGCACCAGTTCGGCAGGCCCGGACTCCATCACCCGGCCTCGGTACATCACTACCAGCGTGTCCGCAACCCGTCCGATCAGGTCCAGATCATGGCTGACGAACAGCAGCGACAGGTCACGGCTGCGCTTGGCGCCGAGTAGCAGGTTGATGATCTGTGCCTGGACCGACACGTCCAAGCTTGATGTCGGCTCATCGCAGATCAGCACCGCGGGGTCGGTCATCAGCGCCCTGGCGATCGCGATCCGCTGCCGCCCGCCACCGGAGTACCGTGCCGGATAGCTGTCGAGCGGGGCGTCGTCCAGGCCGACCGCTCCCAGCATCTCGGCTACCCGCCGGTCGGTGTCGCGGTCGCGGAGCCGGTGAGCGCGCAGCGGCTCGGACACGATCTCGCGCAGCCGCATCCGCGGATCCAGGGAATCATACGGATCCTGCAGAACGAAGCCGACCTGGCTCCGCAGCGTCCGCAGCCGACGCCGGCCGCGAGGATAATCGGCGCCGCGGAAGGTCAGCCGCCCGGACGTCGGGCGCTCTAGCCCGAGCGCAAGCCGCACACAGGTGCTCTTCCCCGAGCCGGACTCACCGACCAGGCCGAGGGCGCAGCCGCGGCTAAGCGAAAGGGTGACCTGGTCAAGCGCGGCCAGCCCGCGGTAGTACTTGCTCACTGACTCGAAGCCGAGGACCGGGGCGGCATCGCGTCGCGCGGCCTGGACTTTAGGCTCGGTGTCCGGCGCTGGCGCTGTCATGACAAGACCTCCGGATGATGGCAGGCCGCCAGCCACCCTGTCGCAAGCAGGTCCGCGCCGGTCGAGCCTGAAGGCGGCGCATCAGGTGCCGGACCGGCCGCTGAAGCGCTCCCTGCCGGGCTCGAGGCTGCTGCGGGGTGTTGAGCTGGGCTGGCGCCTGACGGCCCGTTCCCGGCCTGAAGGTTTTGATCGTGTGTCCTGAGCTCAGGCGCTCGCTCGTCGCACAGCTCGGTGCGCCGCGCGCACCGTGGGGCGAACGCGCAGCCGCGCCGTCCGGCCGACAGGGCCGGCGGAGACCCCTCGATCTGGTACAGCGGCGCGCCGGGACGGCCGGTCCGCAGGTCCCTGCGGGTGCGCAGGAGGCCCTGGGTGTAGGGATGCATCGGGTGGTCGAACACGTCGCGAGCCGCTCCCTGCTCGACGATCCGGCCCGCGTACATCACCGCGACCACGTCCGCGAGTTCGGCGACCACCCCCATGTCGTGGGTGATCCACAGGATGCCGGAACCGGTCTCCGCCTGCAGCTGGCCAACCAGACCGAGGATCTCGGCCTGTGTGCTCACATCCAGCGCCGTGGTCGGTTCGTCGGCAATCAGCAGCGGCGGCGACAGGGCCATCGCCATCGCGATCATCACCCGCTGGCGCATCCCCCCGGAGAGCTGATGCGGGTAGGCGCGGGCGACCCGTTGCGGCCGGTCGATCCGAACCCGGGCTAGCTCGCCCACGGCCTGCGCGTCAGCGTCAGCACGGCGCATGCCCCGGTGCACCCGGAACAGCTCAGCTACCTGGCGGCCTACCGGAATCACCGGGTTCAGCGCGGCCATCGCGTCCTGCGCAATGTATCCGACAAGGCTCGCCCGGCGTCGCCGTGCCTCGCGTGCGGGCAGTTCTGCCAGGTCAGTGCCGGCGATCTCGACTCGCCCGGTGACCACAGCAGAGCTAGGCAGCAACCGGGCGACGCCCAGTGCCAGCGAGCTCTTACCGCTGCTTGTCTCGCCGATGAGCGCGGCGACCTGACCGGGTTCGACGCGCAGGCTGACACCGTCGACAGCGGGCAGGCCCGCGTAGCAGACGCGGAGGCTGTCCGCCTCGAGCGCGGCTGCCTGACTGCGAGGGCCGAACGGGCTGGCCGTTATGGCCGGGGACGCGCTCACGCCGGTTCCTCGCGGGTCCGCGGGTCTACGTACATCCGCAGCACGTCCGCGATCAGGTTGAACGCAACCACGGCTACCGCGCCGATGATCACGGTACCCATGACGACGGGCCGGTCCAGGTTCTGCAGCGAGTCGACCGCGAGCAGGCCGATGCCCGGCCAGCCGAACACGACCTCAACGGTCACCACGCCGGATAGGTACGCTCCGAGGTCCATGCCGATCATCGTGATGGCCGGCGAGAGCACGTTGCGCAAGACGTGCCGCAAGAGGATGTAGCGGTCGGAGAGCCCCTTGGCGACGGCGGTGCGCACATACGCCGACGCCAGTGAGTCGGCCATCTGATCAGCCACGATCTGGGCATACCAGGGCGCCCCGACCAGGCCGAGGGTCAGCGCGGGGAGCACGATCTCAGCAGGTCCTGCGCCGCCGGTCACCGGAGCCAGATGTAGCCGAAACCCGAAGATCAGCAGCAGTACCAGGCCGACGACGAACTGCGGCAGCGAGAGCAGGGTAAGGTTCACAGCCACGACGACCGCGCGCACCCGTGCGTAAAGCGTGCTCAGGATGCCGAGGGCATCGCCGATGATCACCTCGGCGACCACTCCGGCCAGCGCCAGCCACCCGGTGGTCGCCAGGCGCGGCATGATGAGGCTGGTCACGCTCTGCCGCTGCACGTAGGAGGTACCGAGGTTGCCGCGGAACAGGTCGCTGAAGTAGTCGGCGAACTGAATCACCAGCGGCCGGTTCAGGTGCAGCTGGATCCTGATGTTCTCGAGCACTGCGGCGCTCTGCGCCCGCGGGGCGATCGCGCGTGCCGGGTCACCAGGCACCACGAATTCGAGCAGGAACGCCAGCACGGCCACGCCGAGTACCGCGATCACGCCGAAAGCGACGCGACGGATCAGCGTCCGAGCCATGACACCCTCTTGAGGTCCGGGTTGCGGGCCTTCAGGCCCTCGCCGATGAGCAGGAAAGACATCGTGATCAGCAGGATCGCTACCGCAGGGACCAGGAGCAGGTGCGGAGCGTAGCTGAGCGCGGACTGGCCGTCAGAAATCATGTTCCCGAGCGAGGCCGTCGGCGGGTTGATGCCGGCTCCGAGGTAGGACAGCGTTGCCTCGAAGACGACGGCGGACGCGGCGTTCAGCGGCGAGTACGTGACCAGCAGCGGGAACATGTGCGGTGCAAGGTGCCGGGTCGCGATGGACGTCCCGCTCACGCCCATCGCCTCCGCGGATTCGACGAAGCCGCGGTGGCGCAGTCGCAGTACTTCCCCGTACACCAGCCGGGCTGGGTATGCCCAGAACAGCGCGGTGATGATCACGATGACCCTGGTCAGGCCGGCGGTCATCAACCCGGCGATGACGAGCGCGGCCAGCGTATAGGGCAGGGCCAGGCCGACATCGGTGAGCCGCATCAGCACCGCCTCGACCGGGCCGCGGAAGAACCCCGCCGCCAGGCCGACGGCGGCGCCGACCGCGATGCTCGTGACGTTGGAGACGACGGCCACGATTATCGATGTCCTGATGCCGAATGCCAGCCGGGCGAGTTCGCTGCGGCCGAGCGCATCAGTTCCAAGGGGGTGCGCCCAGCTGAGGCCTAGCGGCAGCCCGGTCTTGGTGAGACCGCCGAGCAGATTCTGGTGCAGCGGGTTGCCGAACGCCGGCGCCGCGATGGCGATCGCGGTGAAAGCCAGCAGCATCGCGGTGCCCGCAATCAGGGTGCCCGGCCAGCGGGCCTTCCGCAGTGACTGGCCCCTTGCCTTGGCTCGCCCGGTGCCTGACCGGCTGGACGCCGGGGTCGGCACCGGGGAAGCCGTCGTGCTGGTCATGGCTACACCCACAGCCGGTCGTAGTAGGTGTAGGTCTCGCCGCGGTACTGATAGTTGTGCAGCCGCTTCCCGACGCCGGCCAGCCACTGTGCGGATTCGAGGAAGACGAACGGCGCGTCCTCGCCAATGATCTGCTGGATCTGCGCGTACAGCTTGTTACGCGCGGTCTCGTCGAATGTCTCGCGTGCCTGCGCCGCGAGGCGGTCAACCTCGGAGTTGGAATAGGAGTTGTAGTTCGACGACGCGCCGGTCGTGTACAGTGCGTTGACCTCGTCAGCGGGAGTCGGCTGCACCTCGTACCAGTCGTCTGCATCAAGCTGCAGGTGGCTGCCGCCCTTGGCGGCCGCTGCTTCCAGACTGGAGAGCGCGTTGCTGGAGACCTGATTCAGCGACAGCTTTACGCCGACGGCTGCGAGCTGCGATTGCACGATCTGCGCGATGGCGGGGAACGGGTCGATGGAACTGATGGTGAGCGTCGCGGAGAAGCCGCGGCTGTAGCCAGCCTCGGCTAGCAGTTGCTTGGCCTTCGCCGGGTCGTAGCCGTACGGCTTGAAGGTCGGGGTGAAGTCCCCGATCTGTGTCGGGAACGGCGCACCCCACGGGACGTAGGTACCGTAGGTGACCCGGCCGATCTCGGCCCGGTCGACTGCCCAGTTCAGTGCCTGCCGGACCTTCTGGTTGCTGAATGGCGGCTTGTCCAGGTAGATCGTCAGCCAGAGGTTGCCGGGTGAGGGCCGCTGCTGAGTGAGCGCGTGCAACGATGGCGTGGCCAGCACGTGCGCGGCCTGCGAGGACGGGATGCCCGACCCGATCAGGTCGACCGCGCCGCTTTGCAGCTGAAGCAGCTGCACGCTCGGGTCTACTCCCCAGCGGTAGTTCACTCCGTTCAGGTAGGGCAGCCCCGGGTACATGTAGTCGTCGAAGCGCTCGAAGCTGGCCGTCTGCGCGGCGCCGTCATACGCGGTGACGCGGAACGGGCCGAAACCGACGGGCCGCTCACCGAAGGCAGTATTTCCGAGCCGCTCGACCTCTTCTTTCGGCACCGGCGCGGTGAACGGCAGCGCGAACGCGTTCAGGATGGTGAAGTCGGGTGCGGTCAGGTGCACCACGAGCGTGTGGTCATCCGGCGCCTCGACCCCGTCCAGCGTCTTGGTCTTCCCGTTGATCACGGCGTTGGCGCCCTCGATCGAGGTCAGGTAGCTGGTGGCCCACGAGGCGAGCGCTGGGGCGAGCATCCGCTCCCACGAGTAGATGAAGTCGCTCGCGACGATCTCGCGGCTGTTGTGGAACTTCACTCCCTTCCGGAGAGTGAAGGTCAGCGTCTTAGAGTCAGCGGAGATGGCCGGCGGGGCGGCGGCGATGTTTGCAACAGGCCCGCCGAGCTGCTTGTCGTAGGCCATGAGGCTGCCGAAGAAGACAAGCTCGGTGATCGCGTCCCAGGCGGTCAGGTTGTACCCGACCGCGGGATCGAGCGAGTTCGGCGGATCAGACCAGACCACATTCACTGTGCCGCCGTACCGGCCGCCGGATACCGGCTGCGGCCCCGGCACGTACTCACGGATATGGACGCCGCCACCGGGCGCTGTCGTGCTGGTGGCGCCGTTCGCGCCGGCTGCGGCATTGCGGGTCGAGCAGCCCGCCAGGCCGCCGGCCGTGCCGACGACGCCGAGCAGGCCGGCGGCCCCAGTCAGCCGCAGGAAGCCCCGCCGGTCGGTACTCAGGGGCGCGGGCACGATCCAGCGGCTGGGATCGGCTCGCGGTTCTGGGGACATGGGTTGTCTCCTTTGCAGTCGGGGTTCAGTCAGCCCTCAGCGCTTGTCCCGGTGCCTGGGCCGTGGCGGCCGGCCAGCCGGGCTGCCCGCTGAGGCGGGCACGGATATAGCGCCCGACATCGGCGCTCGGTTGCTCCATCGGAGCCAGGTAGCCGCAGGTGAACATTCGCGAACGCATGCCGTCCTGAACCTGCTCGCAGATAGCCCAGTCCTGGCGGTTGACCAGATCCCAGAACTCCACGGCGTCCATGGGATCGAAGTCGTCGCGCGCAATCTCGTCGGGGAAGAACAGGAAGTCACAGACCACCGTGGTGTGGCCGGCGTCATGCGGCCAGACGGTGAAGGCTGCGACGTGATCGGCCGACAAGCTGAGCATCAGGTTGGGCAGCACCAGCTCGCCCAGATGACGAGTGCGGGCTGTCTCCGGGAGTCCAGGGAACGGCGCGCGCCTGGTAGTGCCGGTCATCGTGAACGTGTATGCGCCCTCCCGGTGCGGGATGCCCGCATCCCAGTCGAGATCGCCGCCGCCGCGGCCGAACGCCGGGACCAGCTCGCACAACTCGGGGTGCACCGGGCCGCAGTGGTAGCACTCGTTGTAGTTCTCCAGGATCACTTTCCAGTTCGCGGCGACCCGGTACACGATCCTGTGGCCGGAGCGCAGCTGCGCCAGCGGATATGCGGCGAGCCGCTCGTCCGCACCGTTCAGCTGGGCCTGCAGCGGGACACCAGCGCGACCGAGCCTGGCGAAGATGAAGCCACCCCAGGTGGCGATCGCGACCGGGTGCAGCGACAGGCGGTCGCGATACCGGCGCAGGTCCGGAAGGAACGGCGCGGAGCGCAGTGATCCGTCGAGTGCGTAGGTCCAGCCGTGGTACGGGCAGCGGATGGCGGCGCCCGCACAGCCGCTGCGGCCGGAACTGGTGGCCGGCTGGGATTCCGCGACCGGCACCAGCCGGGAACCGCGATGCCGGCACAGGTTGTAGAAGCCCGCGAGGCCGTCTGTGTTCCTGACGACCAGGATGCTCTCGCCGGCCACGTCGGCAGTGAGATAGTCGCCGGAGGCGAGGAGGGATTTCTCCCTGCCGACGCAGAACCAGTCGGCGAGCAGCACCACGTCCCGCTCCCTAGCGAACTCGTGTTCGGCCGTGTAGCTAGGCCCGGGCAAGCTGGGCTCCAGCGGGATCTCCTCAGACCCTGGCCGGCCCGGCGGTTCCTGTGGTTCCCGCGGATCCGGCTCCTGGTGCCCGTCTGCTGCGACAGTTCTCACCTGCGACTCCTCCACGCCCTGGCGGCCCGCCTGGTCAGTCGTCGGAATAGGGGTGCGGCGGCTGGATCGGCGATCCCTCGTCGAAACGGCTCGGCCGGAACGGTGTCAGGTCGACGCTGCCGGGCGACGCTCCGGCGATCAGCCCGGCAATTCCCTCGCCGACAGCGGGAGCAATCTTGAATCCCATACCGGAGAAGCCGGCGGCAATGATGAGCCCGTCCAGTCCTGGCAGCTGGCCGAGCAGCGGCCTGGCGTCCGGGGTCATGTCATACGCCCCGGTCACGCCGCGAGCGATTCCGGCGTCGGCCAGCGCGGGAACGCGATGCGATGCCCTCTGCACCTGCGGTGCCACGTCTTCGGCGCTGGCTGTGTCCGGAACGCGATCCGGGTCCGCGCCCCGTGGCCCCACGAAAGAACCGACCAGCGTCATCTCCCCCGCGGCCTCCGGGCGGAAGTAGGTCTGCGTCACCGAGTCGATGCAGGCGAACGGGGCGCCTGCCCAGGGTGGGTGCGCGAGCACGGCGACCTGGTGCAGTTCGGTCTCGATCGGCAGGCACAGGCCGACGGTCCTGGCTAGCCCGGGCGACCACACGCCAGCGGCGAGGATCACCGTGCCTGCGTGCTCTGTCCCGTTGTCCGCGCCGACCCGGACGCCAGTCACCCGGTCACCGTCGCGGACCAGCCCGTGGACCCTGGTGCCCGGCCGGTACCGGACGCCGCGCGCTCGCGCCGCGGCCAGCAGGTCGCCAGCCACTACGGCGCCGTCCCCGTATCCGCCGTCCGGCTCCCATCCAGCGCAGCTGATGTCGTCCACACAGAACCCGGGCGCAAGCTCCGTCAGCCCGGCGGCGTCGATTTCCTCTGCACGCGCGCCGAGCGCCCGCTGCATGGCGAGGTTCGCGCGCAGCGCGCTCTCCTCTCCTGGTGCCACGATGCGGGCAAAACCGGTCCGGCGGATGCAGCACGGTCTGCCGGTCAGCTCGGGCCACGCCTCGAACATGGCATCGCTACGGACCGCCAGCTGGACCTCGGGCGGGAAGGTGTAGTGCATCCGCACTAGCGCCGAGGAGCGGCAGCTCATCCCGGCTCCCGCGGTCGCGCGGTCGATCACCAGCACATCGCCGACCCCGAGCCGACTCAGGTGCAGCGCGGTCGCGGCGCCGATCACGCCGGCTCCGATGATGATGACGTCGGCGGTCACCGCCGTCGCCTCCCACGGCGGAGGTCAGCGAGCACCCGCCTGGCCGCGTTGTAGCCGGGTGCACCGGTCACTCCGCCGCCAGGGTGGGCGCCCGCTCCACACAGGTACAGCCGGTCGATCGGCGTCGCGTAGCGCGCCCAGCCCGGCACCGGGCGCATGTGGAAGAGCTGGTCTGCGCTGATGTCACCGTGGAAGATGTTGCCTTCGGTCAGGCCGTAATCGCGTTCCAGATCCAGCGGGGTCAGCACTTGCCGGGCCACCACCGCCGCGGGCACGTTCGGCGCGAACCGCGCGATCCGTGCCAGCACGCGGTCCCCGAGTTCTTCCCGCAGGCTGTCCCAGGTCCCGTTGGTCAGCCGGTAGGGCAGGTATTGCACGAAGCAGGTCATGATGTGACGCCCGGACGGCGCGAGCGAAGCGTCGACATTGGAGGCAACGACGCAGTCCACGAAGAGCTCGTCGGCGTCCGCAAGCTCGCCACGCTTGGCCTGGTCGTAACAGGCATCAGCGACCGAAAGGTCAGGCGGCAGAGTGAACAGCGCACGGCGGCCGGGCCCTGCATCCGCAGGCATCCCGATGACTCGCGGCTCCTCGCCGAGGACGAAGTTGACCTTGCCGCACGGCCCGTCCATCTTGATCCCACCAACCGCTGCCCTGAAGTCGGCGGGCAGTTCTTCTTTGTCGATCAGCCCGAGGAAGGTCCGCTTCGGGTCCGCACCGGACAGCACCGTGCTGGCCTCGATCTCGGTCCCGTCCTCCAGCGCGACCCCGGCCGCCTGGCCTCCGCGCACCAGAATCCGGGCGACCGGCGCACCCGTGGCGATCTGCAGTCCGGCAGCGCGCCCGGCCGCGGCGATCGCGTCGGTGATGGCGCCCATGCCGCCCATGACGTGACCGAAGAAACCCTGGACCGCGTCCTCGCCGCCAGACAGCAGGTGGAAAGCGAGCCCGAGCAGAGTGCCGGGCTGGTACGGGCCGCCGTGTTTGCCGTACAGGTTGTTAGCCAGCAGCAGGGCCTTGGCCTGCCTTGACTCGAACCGCGCGTCGACGAACTGGCCGAGACTCCCGGTCAAGAGCCGGGTCAGCCCCTCTAGCTCAGCCCCGCGCACGCCGCGCATGCTGCCACCAAGCCGCAGGAGCTCGCGAAGCCCCCGCAGCCCGGATGCCCGAGTGTCCGGCGGCAGCTGCATGAATAGTGGCTGCAACCGGCGTGCCAGCGCCCGCAGCTCCAGATCAGCCGCAACAAAGGCGCGGGAGTCGGCTGCAGAGAACCGGCTTATCTCCGCGGCTGTCTGGTCGGCGTTCCCCCACGCGGCGAGTACCTCTCCGTCGTCGAGCGCTACCTGCACCGCGGGCTCGCAGGGGATCATCCGCAGCCCGTGCTGGCCGAGGCGCAGCTCCCTGATTACTTCGGGACGCAACATCGATGCGATGTAGGAGGTTGTGGACGCGCGGCAGCCCGGCGCGATCTCCTCAGTGACGCAGCAACCGCCGACCACATCCCGGCGCTCGACCACTAGCGTCGCCAGGCCTGCCCTGGCGAGCATGGCCCCGGCAACCAGGCCGTTATGCCCCGCGCCGACCACGACAACGTCCCACGTGGCGCGAGCCTGAGTGCCAGTCAGCATTGTGACTTCCGGTCAGTTAAGTGCCTCAGTTGATTGACGAGTATGGGTAAAGTGCCAGATCATGTCAATGGCATGACGGGAATCGAGCGGGATCTGAAAATGACTACAGGTCAAACTGGCCCGTCGCCCGTTGTGAGCCGCGGGCCCGCAGACCGCGTGCCGGTCCGGGCAACGGCCCGGCAGGCGGCCCGGCAGGAGCAGATAGTGCGGGTGGCGATGCGCCATTTCGCTGAGCGCGGTTATGACGGCGTCCGCATCGAGGAAATCGCCCGAGAGGCCGGCGTCGCCAAAGGCGCGGTGTTCGGCTACTTCACTAGCAAGGACGGCCTGTTTCTCGCGGCCTATCAGGCCGCTTCGCGGTCGTTCAGCTGCTACCTGGACGCCCCGGCGGACGTAGTCGCCGACGGCTTCTTCGCGGTCATCAGCTACTGGATCGAGCACACTCCGCATCTCATCCACGAGGACTGGGTTCCCTACCGGGTGACGCTCCTCGGCAACTACTGCTCCAGCCTGCAGCTACGACGCGAGATCACCCAATTCCTGCTCAATGAGGACCCGTATGGCACGCAGGCGTTCGTGGAGTTCGGCATTGCGCGCGGCGAGATCCGCACCGACATCGACATCAGGATGCTGGTCTCCCTCGTCGACTGGCTGATGGACCGCTGCCAGGACGCGATCGTCACCGAGGAACTTGACCCCGGCCTCTTCGGCTCGGCCGCGCAGTCTCCGCAGATGCGGGACTTGCGGGTCCAGCAGTTCGTGGAGCTGCTGCGCGGCGCGATCGGGACCCGACCATGAAAGGCGCTCAGATGGATGTGCAACGCGTCCGCATACCAATGCGGGACGGCGTCGAGCTCGCAGCAACCCTCTACCTGCCGACCGACGCTTGCAGCGGCGCGCCAGGGGGCGTTCCCGTGCCAGTGCTGCTGGAATACCTGCCGTACCGTAAGGACGACGGGATGGTCGTCAGGGATTACGGGCTGTACGACTACATGACCCGGCACGGCTATGCGGGTGCCAGGGTGGATATCCGCGGCACCGGCGCCAGCGCCGGCGAACTGCCCGACGGGGAGTACAGCGAGCAGGAGCAGCGCGATGCCGAGGACGTCATCGCCTGGCTAGCCAGTCAGCCGTGGTGTTCGGGCGCCGTCGGGATGTGGGGCATCTCCTGGGGCGGCTTCAATGCCATCCAGGTAGCTCTGCGGCGCCCGCCCGCGCTCAAGGCGATTATCGCGGTAGATGCCTCGGACGACCTTTACCACGACGACGTGCATTACATCGACGGGCTGCTGCACATCGACGAGTACGCGCTGATGATCGATCAGCTCAACGCGCTGCCGCCCGCGCCGGACTTCCCGCTGGACTCCGGCACGCTGGCCCGGCGGTTCGACAGCGAGCCCTGGCTGGCGACGTGGCTGGGCCAGCAGCAGGATGGCCCGTACTGGCGGCGTGCGTCACTGCGACCGGATTACAGCAGGCTCACGATTCCGGCGTTCCTGATCGGCGGCTGGTATGACGGCTACCGGGATTCGGTGCCCCGGATGCTCGCGGAAGTACCCGCGCCGATGAAAATGCTGATTGGCCCGTGGAATCACACGTTCCCGCATAACGCGGTGCCCGGACCTGCGATCGAATGGCGGACCGACGCGATCCGGTGGTGGGATCACTGGCTGAAAGGCGCCGACAACGGGATCATGTCCGAGCCGCCGGTGACCGTGTACGTCCGGCACTGGTACCCGCCAGACGTGAACCTGACCGAAATACCCGGCCGGTGGCGGACCGAGGCAGAGTTCCCGCCCGAGCGGGCCGTCTATCAGCGGTGGTACTGCGGTCCGGAGCGCAACCTGCTGCCCGAGCCGCCGGCTGATAGCTCAGTGGCGCTGCGTTACGTGCCCTCGGCCGGCATGGAGGCCGGTCACTGGTGGGGCGAGCTCACCCCGGACCAGCGCGGCGCTGATGCGTTCAGCCTGGTCTTCGACACCCCGCCGCTGGCGGGCGACGTGGAGATCCTTGGCTTCCCGGTCGTGGAGATCAGCGGTTGCACGGACGCGGATCCGACGCACTGGTTCGGCAGGCTCAGTGACGTGGCGCCCGACGGCACTGCCACCCTAGTGACCGGAGCCGGGAGGGCGGGCCGGCCGGATCCGCAGCGAGACTCAGGCTCGCACCAGCCCGGCTGCCTGCCGCTGGAGTTGCATGTCACGTCCTGGGTGTTCCCGCGTGGCCACCGGATCCGGATCGCCTTGTCGAACGCGATGTGGCCGATGATCTGGCCGACCCCTTACCCGGCCACGGCGACGGTGCGACTCGGGCAAGCCGGGACCAGGCTGATACTGCCGGTGATTCCGGCTGCGGCCCGGCCGGAGCCGCAGTTCGGCGCGCCCGCTCCGCAGCAGGCTCCGCCGGGCGTCAGCCACCGGGGGGAGATGCTCCCGGTGCGCTGGACCGTGCAACGGGACGACACCGGGACTGTCGCGATCTGGTGGCGCGGCATCACGGCCACGCAGTTCCAGTGGGGCCGGGAAACCGACGAGGAATACCTGCGGTACGAGGTGAATGACGACCGCCCCGCCACCTCCTCCGTCCACGGCGAAGCGCGTACCGAGGTCCACCTGGACGGCCGGATGCTGATCATTTCCTCGGTGCTCGACCTCGACGGCGACGAACAGTCGCTGAATTACCGGTTCCGCCGTGAGCTGCGCGAGGATGGCCTGCTGATCCGCGAGCGCAGCTGGGAGCGCCGGTATCCGCGCGACGGTCACTGACCGCAAGCTCTCCGGCGAAGAAGCCCATCTCTTCGGTCCCGCTCGAGCTCGCAGCGCGCGCCGTCACGCCGTCACGCCTGCGATGAGCTGGTCGATCACCGCGATCATCTCGGCGCGTGCCTGTGCGTGGTCTGCCGCTTCCGCGACGTACAGGGCAGCCTCGTCACCGGCTCCCATGAGCACGTGCGCAAGAGGCCGCACCGGCTGTGCGCGGATCCGCCCGAGCTCGATCCCTTGCGACAGGAGATCCTGCACCAGTCCGAACACGTGTCGCTGGCACACTGCCCGCCAATGCGTCCAGCCCAGGACCGACGGTCCGTCAATGAGGGCGATGCGGTAAATCTCCGGCTCGACGCAGATCTCCAGCCACGTCCGCACGGCGTAGCGGAGTGCCTCGACCGGATCGGACACTCCGGCGGCCGCCACTTCCTCGGCGAGCCGCCGGGCGATATCGGCCTCGACCGCGTCCATGACCGCGTCGAACAGGGCCGTTTTGTCCGCGAACTGGTGATAGAGCGCCCCGCGCGTGACGCCGGCCGCCGCGACGATCGCGTCGGTTGACACTTCCGCGAATCCTTGTGACGCCCACAGCCGGCGCGCCGCCGTTATCAGCGCATCACGGGTCGCGGCAGAGCGGTCGGCCTGCGCACGCCGCGTCCTCGTCGTGACGGAAGTCCGGGACGGCATTCTCTGATTCTCCACATCGTTGCTCGGCCGTGCCACCGGCCTCTAGACTTACATACGTACTGCCTGTATGTTTTTATACATGACAGCCACTCATGCTCCGGCCGGCTTCACGGTGATAGACCTGCCCCAGGGCCGACTCGCGTATCGCGAGGCCGGGCCTGCCTCAAGCTCCCGCCCGCCGGTCGTGTTCGTCCACGGAGTTCTCGTCGATGCTCGGCTCTGGGGGCCGGTGGCGGAGCGTCTCGCCGCTGCGGGCATCCGCAGCTACGCGCCGACACTCCCGCTCGGTGCGCACCAATGGCCGATGAGCGCCAACGCCGACCTCTCGCCCGAAGGGATCGCCAGGCTCATCCTGGATTTCATCTCGGCGCTTGGCCTGAGCGACGTCACCATCGTCGGCAACGACACCGGCGGGGCAATCTGCCAGGTCATGCTCGGTACCGGCACGAGCCTGGTCAGCTCCGCGGTCCTGACCAACTGCGACGCCTTCGGCACGTTTCCCCCGAGGGCCCTCGCGCCGCTCTTCCGCGCGCTGCGCCATCCCGGGCTGGTCGCGGGCCTCGTGCCGGCCCTTCGGTCAGAAAAGGTGCGGCACGGTCCGCTCGCATTCGGGCCATTGTCCAGCGGACCGCTCGATCCGGACCTCACTCTCAGCTGGATGCAGCCGCTGGCCGATAAGGCCATTCGCCGCGACCTCGCAAAGTTCGCACGAGGCGTGCACCCGCGCGTCCTCCTCGAAGCCGCCACCCGGTTCGGCCAGTTCACCGGTCCCGTGCGGGTCCTCTGGGGAGAGGATGACCGATACTTCCCTACCCGCCTGGGACAACAGCTGAGCGAGGCATTCCCGCACGCCACCTTGACCACGGTGCCAGCCGGCCGAACGTTCCTGCCGCTTGACCACTCTGAGGATGTCGCCGGCGAGATCGCGGCTGCC
>DASXIA010000009.1:0-3671 GCA_036488155.1 Streptosporangiaceae bacterium
GCTGCCCCGGCTTGCCAAGCGCTGCCGCCCGCCGGGAAAGCTCCTGGTTCGCCTGCCCTAGTTCGTCATCGGACAGTGACCGCGCCGCGGCGCGCTTGTCCGTCGCGACCGTCATCTTGTCGGCGGGATGCGGGCCGGTCATGATCCCGCTCCCGGCACCTTCCCTCACCCACCCGTGCGAGTAGCCGTGAGGTCCGACCAGGTTAATCACTGTCGCCAGGTCGTCCCAGGTGCGGGCGAACTGCTTGCTGCCCTTGGGTTGCGGCCCTTCCGGATCCGCCGCATTCGGGTCACTGCCCCCGCTGTTCGTCCGTGCCGGCGCGTTGAGTGCCTTGTCCCCGCCCGGCTGCCGTGCCGTCGGTTTCTGCGCGAGCGCACCAGGGCCGTAGCCCGCGTTCGGGTCCGCCGGCCTCGGCGGCGGGTTCGAGGTCGAGTCGTCGCCGTAGGAGTCACGCCGGATCGCCTGCTGGTTCTTGGCCGCGGCGTCGCTGATGTTCTTGACGAGCAGCAGGTGGCGGTGGACCTTATGCATCGCCTGCCGTGCCGCGATGTGCTGGTCGTCGGTGTGGATGCCGTTCCGCATCAGGCTCTGCGGCGTGAGGCTGAACATGGCAGCGCGGAGGTGCTGCTGCGCCCCTTCCTCGTTGCCTGACTCCAGTGTCTTCGCCGCGTCCCGCAGGTGGTCGTGGACGGACATGTCCGGGTGGCTGGTCTGCACCTGTGCCGCTAGCCTCCGAATGCGCCCGGCTGTCTCCCGGCGCACGGGGGTAAGGGGGATCTGACGGCGGCGGGAAGGGGCCTTGGGCGGCGAGATCTCGGGCGCGGTTGCGGTCACGGCGTTGCTCCTTCAGCCTCGTCGGCCAGAGCGCGGAACTCGTCAGCGATGATGCGCAGCACGAATGCCGCCTCGTTCCGCTCTGCCGGGTCCGGCGGGTCAAGTTCCGATGCCTCGGCCCGCAGCGCGTCCGCCCGCCTGCGCAGCGCGGCGATGATCTGGGTGCTCACGCCTCACCGTCCTCTCTTCCGGGATCGCTTCGAGGCCGCCTTCGTCGCGGCAGCCTGGACCGGCGGCGGCGGCTGGCACTCTTCCACGGTCACAAGCCCCCGCCTCTCAGCTAGGGGCAGCGCTCCCGCCTCGGAAAGCTCCCTGATGCTGGCGCAGAACTTCCAGCCGCGCCCGGTCACGTCATCGACCGCGGACTGCCGGGTCCGGCCGCTGCCGGTGACGCGCATGCCGCAGCCCTGCACGTCGGACAGCCACCACCCGGACTTCTCGTCATTCCAGGCCCGTGCCTTCACGCTGCTCTCGCCATCTTGGCTATCCTGTCGGTAACGACGGCCTGGTCGGAGGACCGGTGTAAACCCCGGCGACGGAACAGGCGGGAAGAATTGGGCACCAGCACGGGAGACCGTGCCGCGAGACGAGTCAGGAGCCCGACCGGCGATGCCGAGGCACCTCGCGTGCCGCGCCACCAGGACGTCGCGGAACCCGCTCACGCAGCCCTCGCTCTCACGCGGCCTCCGCTAGGCAGCATCTTGCCGCCCGGCCACGCCGGGCCGGGATAGCAGCGGCAAAAGGGTGGACACCACCTGGCCAGCCGATATCCGGCATCCGGTCGGCGCGGAAGTTCTTTTTATCGGCGGCCAAACATTCCGCGCTCGCCTTGCTGTCACGGACGGTGTTCCAGCCCAAAATCGGCCCGTGCTCAAGAGCCGCCATGTCCGTCTTCCCCGCCGCCGTGGCGCGGTTCCACATCGCCGCGAGATGCTGGCTGTAGTAGCGCCGCTCCGTCGCCAGCGCGTCCCGGATAGCGCCCGTCACCGGCTCGCCCTTCGCCCGTGCCTCCCGTGCCGCCCCGAGCACCCGCTTCGACGCCGCCACGACGTACTGCGCCCGCCTCGCCGCGTTCTGCCGTGCCGTCTGCTCTGACGCCGCGCCGATGATCCCGGTCACGGGAGGCGGCGATGCTGTCACCTGCGTCAGTACCGACCCGAGCGCCTGCCATGCCGCGTGAGACAGCGCGAACCGTGCCTTCAGCGCCCCGAGCATCAGCGCGACGCTGGAGGCGTAGGCGGCGGTAACCGCAGCGGCGGCGAGCAGGGCGGCTATGGCCACGGCCAGGGCCGCGTCGTCAAGGCCGTCGTCCTGCTGCTGCGGGGGCGGCTGCTGCTGGCCCGGAGGCGGCTGCTGGGGCGTGGTCACGGGCTCAGGCCTGCATCCTCATCGAGCGGAGCACGTCGAGCTCGTCAAGCACTTCAGCCAGCGCCCGCTCCCACGTCGCGCAGTCGCCTGCGAAGCCGTCGAGGAGGTAAAGCCACCTGCCGCTCGCCCGGTCCTTCCAGATATGGGCTTTCATGAGTCCCTACATCCGCGCGGGGGCATCGTCAGGCAGCCGCCCCGCCTCGTCCGGGTCGATCCCGTTCAGCGTCAGGAGCGCCGACACCTTACGGTCAAGGCGCTGCACCTGGTCCTGCACTTCCCAGATGAGGTTATCGGTGCTGTTGACGCTAATCACGGGATACCACCAGCTCTCAAGAACGCGCAGACGTAACACGCCTATTGTGACGCCCCGGAAGTGCTCTGTGACCAGAGCGCCAGGCGACATGCTCAAGTGCCGACACGGTTCCCCGCCTCCGACCCGTCAGGCTCGATCCACGTGAACTCGCCGTCGCGGCCAACGGGCTTGTGCATCGCGCAGGTAACGCAGTACGTGGACCCGTAGAAGCCCGGCAACCTCGCGTACGTTTCCGCGATAGCGTGCCCCATCGTGGTCACCGTGCCGCAGCCCTTGCCGATGGCGTCAAGCTGCGCCCGCGTCCAGAGCCGCCCCAGTGCGTCGGCCGCCGCCGGGTACTCCTCGTACTTGACGTAGCCCTCGTCCGGCCAGCGGGCCTGTTCCTCGGCCGTGAGGTCGCGCAGCGGGTAACGCGGTCCGGCGATGCCGACGTGCCGGTACGAGAGGCGCAGCGGGCGCGTGAAACCCTTCTTGCGCTCCGCCTCGGAGAGCACCAGGTAAGTCTCGTTCTGAGGCCCTGGCTCTGTGTCCGCGCCGTGGCCGAGGCGCGGGTCCTTCGGGTCGGTTGTCAGGCTCACGGCTGCTCCTGTAGGCCGAAGACGTGGCCGATGCCGAGACGGTCAGCAAGCTCGTAGTTCGTGGCGGGCTCGCCGGGCGTGACGGAGCTTTCCAGCGGCAGGCCGTCCCGTCGGCACATGGCCTCGAGGATGTCCCGGATAAGGCCGGTCGCCGCCTGCTCCCGTGCGCTCACGGCGGGAACCCCATCTTCCGCATCGTCTCGGCCGCCTCGGGCAGCTTCATGCTCAGGCCCTCCGGCAGCGACCGCCAGCCGGGGAAGCGCTCCTCGTAGTCGTGGTCAAGCTGCTTGGCTTCGAGCTCCAGCGCGTCCCGCCACTCCTGCTCGGTGAACACGCCCTTGCGCAGCAGCAGGCCCGTCAGGGCCGACAGCTCCGCGCGCACCAGGATCGTGATCTCCCGGTGGTCCGCAACTGCCTTGAACCGGCCGTCATGCGCCGGGACCGTGCCAAGCTGCCAGCTGGCGAAGAACTTGCGCCACTTCGCCAGCTTGTCCAGCGCGGCCAGCATGGTCCGTTCGCTCACGGCCGGTTCTCCTGCTCGGCTCAGGTCCGGCTAGCCCGCGGCCGGGGGCGCGGC
>DASXIA010000012.1:0-44796 GCA_036488155.1 Streptosporangiaceae bacterium
GCAACGCCGAGACCGCCAAGCGGGACCGTGCCAAGCCGGCCGACGATCGCGGAGTCAGCCAGCAGGAACAGCGGCTCGGCAACCAGCGCGCCGAACGCGGGAATGGCGAGCCGTACGATCTCGGCGTCCTGCGGGCTGTGGAGCCGTGCGAGCAGCCCGGCTCGCCTGCTCTCCCCGCGGCGCTGTTCGTCGTCAGCCAACCACGCCCCTGGCGCGCAAGTCCGCGACCTCGGCGGCTGTCAGACCGAGCCCTGTCAGTACCGCGTCGGTATCTTCGCCAGGCCGCGGCGGTGGTGCGGGCTCAGCCGCAGCTGTCCGCCCGAATCTCGGCGCCGGCGCTGGCTGGATGACCCCGCCGGTCTCCACAAATGCGCCTCTGGCCGCTGCGTGCGGGTGCGCGGGAGCCTCGGCCAGGTTCAAGACTGGCGCGACACAGGCGTCAGTACCGGCGAACACCTGCTCCCACTCGGCCCGGCTGCGGGATGCGAAGGCGGCGGCGAACCGCTCTCGCAGCACCGGCCAGCCAGCCCGGTCCTGCTGCCCCGGCAGATCCGCTCCGCTAAGCCCGAGCCCGGCTAGCAATGCGGCGTAGAACTGCGGCTCGAGCGCGCCAACGGCAACGTACTGGCCGTCGGCGGTTGCGTAGGTGTCATAGAACGGCGCTCCGCCGTCCAGCAGGTTGCTGCCGCGCTCGTCCTGCCAGGCACCTGAGGCGCGCATCCCGTATACGAACGATGTGAGCAGTGCTGACCCGTCGACCATCGCGGCGTCGACTACCTGGCCGAGGCCGCTGTGTGTCCGCTCGACCAGGGCGGCGAGGATGCCGAGCGCCAGCAGCATGCCGCCGCCGCCGAAGTCACCGATCAGGTTCACCGGCGGAACCGGGGAGTCCCCGGCCCTGCCGACCATGCTGAGCGCGCCGGAGATGGCGATGTAGTCGATGTCATGTCCGGCCGTCGGCGCCAGCGGGCCGTCCTGACCCCACCCGGTCATCCGGGCGAAAACAAGGCGCGGGTTGCGCTCCGCGCACACCTGCGGGCCGAAGCCGAGTCGCTCAGCCACGCCGGGTCTGAAACCTTCGACCAGCACGTCGGCATCGTCGGCAAGCCGGAGCAGCACGTCGATGGCAGCAGGGTCCTTAAGGTTCAGTCCTATCGAGCGACGGCCCCGGCTCAGCGGATCGCTCGGCGCTGGTGCCTGCGGACCGCACCGCTCGGCCCGGTCGACGCGGAGCACGTCGGCACCGAGGTCAGCAAGGATCATGCAGCCGAATGGGGCAGGAGCCAGGCTCGCGATCTCGATAACGCGCACGCCGTTCAGTGGGCCCATCGCTCATGTCCTCCGGGGTCGGAAGCGCTGACAGCAGACGCGCTGCCCGCGTCGCCCGTCTAGCGATACTAGCCATCGCCGGCCGTGGGTCCTGGGACCGGAAGTTCACTTTTGTGCCGCAAATCCAATTATTTAACCGACAATCAGATGTGTTATGTAAGAACGCACCGACCGTTTCACGCCGATTACAAAGGAGTGATGTCCATGCCGAGGTACCGTCCGGTGGCGCTGGCTGCTGTCTGCGCGCTTGCGCTCGCGGCACCAGCGAGCGCAGCGTACGCCGCGACTGCCCAGCATGCTGCGGCAAAGCCGGTGCTGACCGTCGGGAAGAAAAGGCGGGCCCGCGGTCAAGAAGGGTGCGGTGCTGAAAGCTAGCCTGGCGAAAGGCAAGAGCGCCACGTTGGCGCTCACCACCTCAATCGGCTCGTTCACCGCGATCTGCACGCGATCCACTCTGCAGGCGAAGGTCACCGGCAATCCGTCTCGGCGAGGCAAGGCTACGCTCTCGCTCACCGGGGAGACGGTCAGCCGCTGCAAGATAAACGGCGCGCCGTCCGGCGTCACCCTGACCAGCGTCAAGGCCCTGAACTTGCCCTACCGGGTGACGATCAGCTCGGCTAAGGGATTCCCGGTGACGATCGCCGGCCGGTCGTCGGCTAAGCCGCTCGGCTTCCGAGCGACCATCAGCGGCGTGGCTACGAACCCCGTGGCGTGCGTGGTTACGGCGCCGACCGTAAAAGCACACGCGTCAGACGCCGGCAACAAGATATCTGCCGCCAAGCAGAAGTTCACCCTGGACGCGGGGAAGTCGTCGAGCCGGTGCTCATCACTAGGCGTGTCCTCGGCCAAATACTCCGCAACCTACGGACCGCTCCGGGACACCAGCGTCAGGCACAGCCCGAAGGTGTTCTTCAACTAACCGAGCCGGCTAGCCGGCTCGGTTCGCGGGGCCAGCGACGGCTCCGCGGACCGGCTGGCCTGACCGTGCTCAGCGCGCCGGGCCTGCCAGCATCAACGCGAGCGTCGGGCAGGCGGCGACCGCCCGGCGGGCCAGCGGCAGCAGCTGCTGCGGCACCGGACCGGGCCCGATGATCGGATAGCCCCACGGATCGGCCGAGATCAGCTCGGGCAGCAACTCGATGCACAGCCCGCGGGCGTCGCAGGCGATCGGGTTGAGCAGGAGCCGGGGCCCGGGCGACAGCTGGTGTTGCCCGGCCCCGCTAGTGCGGCCGTCTCTCACTGTGCGCTCCTGGCGGGGACAGGCAAGATCGGCGGCCCGGCGCTTTGCTCGCACGGGCCGGCGGTAGCGTGCGCACGAAGATCGGCCGCGAACACGGTGAGAGCGCTACGCACCAGTCCCGCAGTGCCATCAGGCAGATGGCAGGCACCCCGGCCGGTCACCAGCTCGGCCAACTGCTGGACCCAGCCGACGATGTCCGGGCCGGGCCGGCCGAGCGCGATCCAGTTCAAGGCATCGGCCAGCGCTGGCAGGCCGTTCCGGCACGGCCCGCATTGACCCGCGCTCTCAGCCGCCAGGAAGCTGGCTATCCTCGCCGTCTCGGCTAGCCCGCAGGCACCCTCGGGGAGCACTGCCAGCACACCGGGGCCGAGTGCGGCCCCTGCTGCCCGCATGCCCTCGTCACTGACCCGTACAGCCAGCGCGGCTGGCAACGGCAGCCAGGTCCCGAAGTAGCCGCCGGTGAGTACTGCTTGCGCTGGCTGGTTCAGGCCGGACCGCTGCAGTACTTCGCCGAGCGCGGTGCCAAGCGGAATCTCCCGGACGCCCGGCCTGTCGACCGCTCCGGTGACCGTGACCAGGGCGGAGCCAGGAGCGCCGGGCGTCCCGGTTGTCCGGAACCAGCCGCCGCCAAAGCGGGCAATCAACGCGATGTGAGCGAGCGTCTCGACGTTGAGCACGAGAGTCGGGTGCCGGTGCACGCCCCGGTCGGCGGGTCGCGGCGGGACGAATGTCGGCAGCGGCGCGTTGCCGTTCAGGGCGCTGACCAGCGCGTTCTCCTGACCTGACAGGTATCCGCCGGCAGTTGTGATCACCTCGACGGGCACCTCGTCCAGCCGGAACTGGTTCCGTTCGGCGACTGCTTCCGTCAGGAACTGTGCGATCGACGCGGCGCCCTGGCCGACGCTGAGGTACGCACGGGTGGCGCCGACGGCGCGCGCGCACACTGCGATTCCGTCCAGCACAAGGTGCGGGGCGTGGCTGAGCAGCACGCCGTCCTTGCTGCTGGCAGGCTCGGATTCCGAGCCGTTGGCCACAATGACAGTGCCTCTGCCCGCTTGCGCCACCGCGCGGATCTTGCGGCTAGCCGGAAAGGCGCCACCGCCCCGGCCGGTCAGTCCGGAGCGCTCGACGTCCGCGATGAGCGCTTTGGGCTCAAGCTGGCCAGCTGACAGCGGACCGTACTGATCGATGTGCTCGGCCAGCGACAGTGGCCGGTCCCGGAGGATCAGCCGTAGCTCGCCGGGCGCTGGTGCAACCGGCCGTTCCGCGCTCGGCAACCCGCAGCCGTGCGGACTCACGGGCTAGCCCGGTGATCGGGCCGGGCTGCTCCCGCGGGCGGGGTAGTCCGGGTGCCGGACCGCGCGCTCCAGTGCGGCGAGAGCGGGCCGGCCCGCAGCCAGGCTCCGCTCGCGATCAGTGTCACCACGATCAGGACCACGCCGGCGATGCTCGCTACCGGCCGGTTCGGCCACGCTAGCGCAAGCCGCCAGAGTGTCAGCCCGGTAACAACGAGCACGCAGCACGCAGTGATCAGGAGTACCCACCGGACCGGCGTGTCGGTGCCGGTGCCGAGCCCGTGCAGGACCGCCACCGGCCAGCACAGGTACGCCGTCCAGTGCACTACGCGCCAGCTCCGCAGGCCCATCCTGGTCCGAAGCAGGCTGGTGATGATCAGGGCGAGGATCAGGTCGAGCGCGATCGCGCCGAGGCCAACCCAGATTGGCCGGTAGGACGAGATAAACGGGATGAACGCATCTTGCAGCGGGATGGCCACGAAGCTATCCAGGACCGTCGTCAGCACGTGCACCGTTGTGAATCCGAGTGCGAGTAGGGCGAGGTTGCGATGCAGGCCCTGGGTGACAAAGCGGGGCCACTCCGGCCGCTGGAAACCCACCGATGCCAGCAGGCCTAGTGCCATGCTCGCGGTGAGCAGGACTAGGGCTACCAACCCGGTCGCCCTGGTCGCATACCACAGTGGCGTCGAGGACGTGACGACGATGGCGCCGACGTGCCCGCTGCCGGTCACGCCGCATCGCCGGGGTCGTCGAATGGCCAGCCGGCGGTCGTTTCCACTGTCCCGTCATGCCGGACCAGCCGGGCCGGCAAGCCGGCGTCGTGGAGCCAGTCCAGGGCGGCCGCCCCGCGGACGATCGCGGCGGTGCTGGCCGTGTTCGCGTCGGTGCACGTCCCTGCTGCGACGCTGACCGTGCGCCAGCACGACCTGGCGGGCTCGCCGGTCGACGGATCGATGATGTGATGGACCTTGCGGCCGCCCAGGGTCCAGGTCCGCACCGTGGTGCTCGACGTCGCCAGGCCGCCGGAACTGATCGTCACGGTCTGGCCGGCCGCCCAGTCCGGTGCGGCGTGGTCATCGGTGACCCTGATCCGCCAGCCGTCCGGCGGCGGCCGGCCCGCGACTGCGACGTCACCGCCGAGACTGACCAGAACGCCGCAGTCAGCCCGGTCAGCTATCCGCTCCGCGCACTTGTCGGCCGCCCACGCCTTGGCTGTCGCGCCCAGATCGAGTTGAGCACCGTGCTCGAGCCGGACGCGCCTGCCGCCGCGGTCCAGCCGCACCCTGGCCCAGCCAGGGACCGGGCCGACTGAACCGGTGAGCCGCGGTGGTGCATCGTCGGCCGCGCGCATATCAGCGAAGTCCCTGTCGTAGCCGAGACCGGCTAGCGCACGTCCGCAGGTCGGATCGACGTCGCCGCCGGTGAGCCTCGCCGCGCGCAGGGCGACCGCCAGCAGGTCGGCGAAGGTGGCACTGATCGGAGTCGGCTCGCCGCCGGCCGCGTTCAGCCGGGAGAGCTCGGAGTCCGGCCGGAAGCGGCTGCAGGCGAGGTCGACATCTGCAAGCAACTGGTCGGCGATGCTCCGAGCCTGGCCGATCGCGCCCGGACGAGTGACGAGCAGGACCGCAGTGGTGCCGAACACTTCGAACGTGTCCCTGGTGATCTCACTCGTCGTCACCGTGCACCGGCTGTCATGACGCGCCAGACGTTACCTGGCCGGCCCCTGATGCCTGGCTTGGCGGCACAGCGGCACGGATGTCGTGCTCCGGCATCACGCTGTCCTTCCTGGTCCCGTCGGCCGTCCCCGGCCACGCGGGCTGCCAGTAGCCGGCCGATGGATGGCAGGATCCGCCATCGGTCGCCGCTAGCAAGCGTCCGGCTCCGCTAGCAAGTCTAAAGTGGCGGCCCCGACTTAAGAATCGGTAACAGCGGGCTCCGGGGTTCACGCAGGCGCCGCTTATTCGGGGCTGACGACAGCTGTCAGCCGGGCCGGCGGCCGTGTACCGTCTGACTATGCACGGGTACACGCAGGATAAGGATGCCTACCTTAAGCGACTGCGCAGGATCGAGGGCCAGATCCGCGGCCTGCAGCGGATGGTCGAGGACGACACCTACTGCATCGACGTGCTCACTCAGATCTCGGCGGCCACGAGGGCGCTTCAGGCAGTGGCCATCGGCCTGCTGGAAGACCACCTCGGGCACTGCGTCACTGAGGCCATCGAGCAGGGCGGTCCCGAAGCTCAGGTGAAGGTCAAGGAGGCGGCCGACGCCGTCTCACGACTCGTCAAATCCTGAGGTTTTGCCGGGATTGCGCAGATCCTGGGGTGCCTGGAGCTCACTTAGCACCCGAAGCGGCCCATCTGGAGAACCGTTTTACGGTGGTATGTGCCTTATGCGGGGGCCGGATCGGGTGCTAAGTCGCCCAGCGGCGGCGACCCGCGCTCAGTTAGCCGTGATCCTCGCCGAACCGGGGGCAGTCCTCGCCCTGGCCCTCGTGCGTGATCCGTCCGAACGCTTGCAGGTTAGCCAGGCTCTCGCCGCGCTTAACCCGCCAGGCGTACTCCTTCCTGATGGCCGACGCGAAGCCGATCATCAGCGCCTGATCGAACGTATCGTCGGCGTAGCTGAGCACGCACCCGAGTAGCCGGTCGATCTCGTCCGGGCTGATCGCGTCGAGCGGCAGCCGCCCGACGAGATACACATCTCCGACTGGATCGAGCGCAAAATGCACCCCGTACATCCGGGCGCTCCGCTCGAGCAGGAACCGGTAGAACTCCGCATGGTTCTCGTCCGGCTGCCGGCAGAAAAAGGCCTCGACTAGCAGGCTGTGGGTACCTGCGATGAGCCACGTCATGGTTTTCAGCTTGTGCTGCCCCGGCAGCGTGACCAGGTAGCTGCCCGGCCGGGGCGACTCATAGCTGACATCCAGCGTGCCGAGCGCGGCCCGCAAAGCCGAGTCGTAGTCCGGCGAGGTCACGCGTCAACCGCTGCAGATGCCTCGGCGGTGACGGTCACGTACAGCTGCAGGAGCGCGTCGACCGTCGCCGACCAGCCGAATCTCGATGCATGCTCACGCGCGCCGCGCGCCAGCCTGGCCAGGCTCGCCGGCGCGGTGATCAGGTCGCGCACGGCCCTGGCGTAGTGACCGGGGTCGCGGGAGTCAACCAGAACACCGGAGTACCCGTGCCGGACCGCGATCCGCAGCCCGCCGACAGCAGCTGCCACCACCGGCGTACCGCACGCCTGCGCTTCCATTGCGACCAGGCCGAAGGACTCCGAATAAGACGGCACCATGACCAGCGTGGCCGCCCGGTACCACTGGGCAAGCTCGCGCTGCGGGCATGGCGGCTCCTGGCGCACGAGCCCAGACAACCCGAGCCGGGCAGCGAGCTGCTCCAGCCCGTCAGGGTCCTGCCGGCCAGTGCCGCTCGGGCCGCCGACAAACGCAACCGTCAGCCTGCGGGCCAGCGCTGGATCGTCGGCAATCAGCTGAGCTGCCGCGTGCAGCACGACATCGGGCGCCTTCAGCGGCTGCACCCGCCCGGCGAACACCAGCACCACGCCGTCCTCGGGCAGGCCGAGCTGCTGGCGAGCCTGCCGCTGGCAACCGGGCTGGAAGACCGACAGGTCCACGCCGGGATTGATGGTGGCAACCCTGGCCGGGTCGGCGGCGTAGTGCCCGATGAGCTGCTGAGCCTCGTCGTCTGTATTCGCGACCAGCCGGTCGGCGCTGGCCACCACCTCGGCCTCGCCGCGGAGCCGGAAGTCGGGTTCTGCGGTGTCGCCCGCTGCCAGCGCTGCGTTCTTGACCTTGCCCAGGGTGTGCATGGACTGGATCAGCGGGACGCCCCACCGTTCCTTGGCTACGGCACCCACCTGGCCGGACAGCCAGTAATGACCATGGACCAGGTCGTAGCGGCCAGGAGCGTGCGCCGCTTCGGTGCGGAGCAACTCGAAGGTGAACTGGCAGAGCTGCCCCGGGAGATCGGACTTATCCAGGTCCTCGAACGGGCCTGCCGCCAGGTGGCGCACCAGCACGCCGGGCGCAAGCTCGGCCACCTGCGGCTGATCGCGGGACACCGCCCTGGTGAAGATGTCGACCTCGACGCCTCGCTCGGCCAGTCGCTTCGCGACCTCCACAACGTAGACGTTGAGCCCGCCCGCGTCTCCGGTTCCCGGCTGCTCGAGCGGTGATGTGTGGACGCTGACAGTCGCGATCCGCCGTGGCAAGCGTCGCGGCACGGGCTCTCACCTCCGGAACTCCTCAACTCCGCAGCCGGCCGTCAGATTCCCGCCGGCCCGGCCGCACAGGTGCGGGACACACCGGCGGGTTATGGCGCGTTCCCGGCCTGATTTATAGGTTTTTTGTCACACCGGCCGTTAGCGGTGCTTCCGGCGGCACGGGCCGGGCTAGGATTTCGGCCATGAGCACGCTCATCTTGATCAGGCACGGCGAGAGCGAGTGGAATGACAAGGGGCTGTTCACTGGCTGGGTCGACGTTCGCCTGTCGGAGCGCGGCCGCACCGAGGCAGCGCGGGCCGGCCAACAGCTGACCGGCGCCGGGTTGCGGCCCGACACGGTGCACACCTCGATCCTGAGCCGGGCCATTGAGACGGCCAACATCGCGCTGGACGTCGCCGACCTCAGCTGGCTGCCAGTTCGCCGGTCATGGCGGCTGAACGAGCGGCACTACGGCGCGCTGCAGGGCAAGGACAAGGCAGCGACCAGGGAGCAGTACGGCGACGAGCAGTTCATGCTCTGGCGCAGGTCCTATGACGTGCCGCCACCGCCGCTGCCCGATGATGACCCGCTATCGCAGGCCGGCGACCCGCGCTACGCGCTGCTGCCGCCCGAGCTCCTGCCGCGGACTGAATGTCTGCGTGACGTGGTGCTGCGGATGCTGCCGTACTGGTATGACGGAATCATTCCCGACCTTGCCGCTGGGCGGATGACGCTGGTCGTCGCGCACGGTAACTCGCTGCGCGCGCTGGTCAAGCATCTGGACGGGATCAGCGATTCGGACATCGCCGAGCTCAATATTCCGACCGGCATGCCGCTCGTGTACGAGCTCGATGACGAGTTCCGCCCGGTGCGCCCGGGCGGAACGTACCTGGATGCGGAGGCGGCGGCGCAGGCCGCGGAGGCGGTGCGAGCTCAGGGGCGCTGAGCTGACCTGCGGCTGCATGGCCGCGAGAACCCTGGCATCAGACCCTGATGACGGCGTAACACCGGGAGTGAGTACCCAATCTTGCCGGCTGCAGTTGGTCGTCTGTTCACCTTGTGGGTGCATAGCAGGCACAATCGACATGGACGCTGGTTGTCAGGATCGTGAACACTTTGCCAATAGCGGCAGCCAGCGCCACCGGACAGTGGGCTGCGACGAGGCCGCGCGCTTAACATCGGAGCGTGGAGATGGGGGTGCAAGCGGTCATGTCTTCGGACATGCCAGACTCGGGCCTACTCCAGGAGAGCAAGCTGCCTCCGGGCGTCAGCTCGGTGCTGGCAGTGCTCCTGTCGTCCGCAGTGGTGCTCGGCAGCGACGACCGGGTGCTCAGTTCCAGTGCCGCCGCGCGTGAGTTCGGCCTTATCGAAGGAGATCGGCTGGTAGTCGGCGAGCTACTCGCGCTGGCCCGGCAGGTGCGCCGCGAAGGCATGCCGCGCGAGGGCGAGATCGACATCATGACCAGCCGGTTCAACGGGCGGGCGACGAGCTTCGCCGTCCGAGTGGCGCCGCTCGGGCCAGCAGTCGGCGATGGCGGACTGATCCTGCTGCTCGCTGAAGACCAGACCGAGAGCCGCCGGGTCGACGAGGTGCGCCGCGACTTCGTGGCCAATATCAGCCACGAGCTCAAGACTCCAGTTGGCGCTCTGGCCCTGCTGGCAGAGACCGTCGAGGAGGCCGCCGACGACCCTGAGGCGGTGCTCCGGTTCGCCGGGCGGATGCGCCAGGAGGCGTCCAGGCTGACCGACCTGGTACAGGACCTGATCATGCTGTCCCGGATCCAGGCTGCCGAGCCGGTGCCGGATCCGAGTCCGGTTGTGCTGGACGATGTGGTGGCCGAGGCGGTAGACCGGTGCCGGATGCGCGCGACGGCGCGCGGCATCTCGCTCGAGGTCACCGGGGAGCGCGGCGTATCTATCCTCGGCGACGAGGACCTGCTGGTCACCGCACTGCGGAACCTGCTGGAGAACGCGGTTGCCTACAGCCCGGACAAGACGCGCGTGGTGATCACCACCAGGACCGCGTCCAGCTGGATGGCTGAGATGAGCGTGACCGACCAGGGCATCGGCATCCCCGAGCGGGATCGCGAGCGTATCTTCGAGCGGTTCTACCGGGTCGACCCGGCGCGCTCACGGGCAACCGGGGGGACCGGGCTCGGCCTGGCCATTGTCAAGCACGTTACGGCGGCGCACGGGGGCAACGTCACGGTCTGGAGCCGGGAGAACGAAGGCTCCACTTTCACGATCCGGCTTCCGCTCCGCCCGCGGCGCGGGATGCCGGTCCGTGGCACGGAACAACCAAGTGCGCGAACGGACCAGGCCGCGCGATCTGTCAGGGAGGCAGTTAAGTGACTCGGGTGCTCGTTGTCGAGGACGAGGAATCCTTCAGCGATGCGCTGTCGTACATGCTCCGTAAGGAAGGCTTCGAGGTCGCGGTCTGCCCCACCGGTCCGGACGCCATCGAGACCTTCGATCGCACCGGGGCTGACCTGGTGCTGCTGGACCTCATGCTGCCTGGCTTGCCGGGCAGCGAGGTCTGCCGGACGCTGCGCGAGCGGTCCAATGTCCCGGTGATCATGCTGACCGCGAAGGACAGCGAGATCGACAAGGTTGTCGGGCTCGAGCTCGGTGCCGACGACTACGTGACGAAGCCGTTCTCCTCCCGTGAGCTAGTCGCCAGGATGCGTGCCGTGCTGCGTCGCCGGGGTGACGTGGACGAGCCGATCAGCTCGATCATGGAGTCCGGCCCGGTGCGGATGGACGTTGACCGGCACGTGGTGACCGTGCGCAGCGAGCAGGTGCAGCTCCCGCTCAAGGAGTTCGAACTGCTCGAGGTACTGCTGCGGAACGCCGGCCGGGTACTCACCCGGATGCAGCTCATCGACCGGGTCTGGGGCGCCGACTACGTCGGCGACACCAAGACGCTGGACGTGCACGTGAAGCGGCTGCGAGCCAAGATCGAGACCGAGCCGACCAACCCCCGGCACATCGTCACGGTGCGCGGGCTGGGCTACAAGTTCGAGCCAGTCGGCTGACAGCGCGAAGTGCGCGCTAACCTGCGCTCGTTCCGCGCGGGTTAGCGGCGCTTGGCAGCGGGCTAGCCCGCCGCGGTCAGGTCTTTCACGGCGAAGCAGAGGCGTGCGGGCTCGCGCTCGCAGTAGCTGAGGTAGACGGCGTCGCAGACGTCGGCGGCGTGGTCGCCGGAGTGCTGACAGCGACGCTGGGCGCCGGCGGCGAGTATGTCGCGTAATGCGCCGCCCGCGGCACTACCGGGACTTCCAGCGTGACGAGCCCGGCCTTCTGGAAGGTGAGTCGCAGCTTGAGCGCCGAGCCGCTGGTGAGGTTCCGGGTGAGGCCCGTCAGGACAAGCTGAGGCCCCGGGCCGGACAGGAGCACCGGGTGCCGGAAGATGACCGGCACGCCGCCGCTCGGCAGAGACACCGAGGCGGCACTCCCCGGCGCAGTGATAGCCAGCAGCCGGTCCGGCGCGCCGTTGTTCACGATCGAAAGGAACAGGCTGGCCGCCCCGCCCTTGTGCAGTTGCGAGCCGAGGGGCGCCCCCAGCACGAAGACGTTCCTGATCGTGATGTCTCCGACGACGGTGCCCGTCGCGTCCGTCGGGTAGTGAAACAGCACCGTTGGCGCTTCATTGCCCGCCTCGCAGCCGGCCAGGACCGGAATCAGCGCGGCAGCCGCCACGAGCACTAGCCGACGCGGCAGTGCGCTTCTCCAGCCGCTCCGGATCACGGCATGCTCCCCTCGTCGTGAGGATGTCCGACAGACGTCGCAAAGCGTAGCTACCTGGTGAGTCGGGGCTGCCGCCGGCCCGCTCGTTTCTGCCGCCGGCGGCAATCTGCCTGCCCGTGCGTCAGCCGTTGAGCGCCTGAACCAGAGGCGCTGTGCTGTCGTTCGCCTTCAGATTCTGCGCATAGGACACAGTCTGGGACTGCGGTGCGTGCCCGGTGACGAGGAACGCTGTCACGCCGCTGACGGAGTAGGTACCGGTCAGCACCTGTTGGTTGTCCAGTGCCACCTGCAGGGCGTCCCGCAGCTGCGGATCCAGTTGCGAATGCAACTGGATGGCCTCGGCTTTCGTCTGCGGAGTGCCGACGAGGTAGGCGGTCACGTCCTGGCTGGCAGCGATGCGTGCCAGCCAGCTGACGGTGGCGCCGCACCGGCAAGCAGGCGGCACGAGCACCAGCATGCTCTGGGGCAGGCTCTGAAGCAGAATCTGTTTGTTGCTGCCAGCGAGCCGCAGCGTGCCGGGCGGCAGCGGCTGGCCCGTATGCGTCACGACCGTGCTCGGTCGGCTAGTGCTCGTGCTCGTGCCGTGGCCGGGCAACCCAGTCAGATTCTGGCCAGAGGTCGCGGTGAAGACGGTCAGCAAGGTGCCGGTGATCAGGGCGAGAACCAGGCAGCAGGCGAGTAGCGGCAGGACGATGCCGTCCCTGGTGAACCTGCCGTGCAGTCGGTGGTGGCGCAGCCGGCGGCGCTCTGCCCGCTGCTCCCGGTAGTACGCCTGCACGTCGCGGTCAAGTTCCCGCGCATCGTCGGGAATCTCGATGTCGACCGGTGGCAGGCCAGTATCGTCCCGTTCCGGTTCGCCGCCTGAGTTCACGCTTACCTCTCGACACGAGCGAACGTCTACTTCCAGTATGGGCCAGTGACGGCCGTCACAGCACAGCATGGCCTGAGGTAGCGCCTGCTTAGGTGCCAGGTCGGCCCTGCTGTGGCGCCCGCTCTTCGCGCAGGCAATTTTGCACACTGCCAACTGCGCCATTGACCTGCACCTTTGCCGCCAACGACGGAGAATCGCCGACGCCGAACGTGGTAAGATGAGGTTCTGCGGAAGGGGTACATGCCACATGTCATTCAAGGTCGGCGACACCGTCGTCTACCCCCACCATGGGGCTGCTCGGATCGAGGAAATCGAAATCCGTGTGATCAAGGGTGAGGATAAAACCTACCTAGTGCTGAAGGTCGACAAGGGCGACCTGACTGTGCGTGTTCCCGCGGACAACGCTGAGCTAGTAGGCGTTCGCGACGTTGTCGGGCAGGAGGGGCTTGAGCGCGTATTCGAGGTGCTGCGCGCCCCCTACACCGAGGAGCCGACCAACTGGTCGCGGCGGTACAAGGCCAACCTTGAGAAGCTCGCTTCCGGCGATGTCAACAAGGTCGCCGAAGTAGTGCGCGACTTGTGGCGCCGGGACCGCGAGCGCGGCCTGTCGGCTGGCGAGAAGCGGATGCTGGCGAAGGCCAGGCAGATTCTGGTCAGCGAGCTGGCACTTGCCGAGAAGACTAACGAGGACAAGGCTGAGGCTCTGCTAGACGAGATTCTCGCGTCCTGACGGTCGTGCCCGACTTGCTGCCGCGGGTCGGCATCGGCGTCGATGTTCATCCGATCAGTGCAGGCAGGCCGCTGTATCTTGCGGGTTTGCTCTGGCCCGGTGAGGACGGCCTTACCGGGCACTCTGACGGAGATGTGGCTGCACACGCTGCCTGTAGCGCGCTGCTGTCGGCAGCCGGCATCGGGGATCTGGGCAGCCAGTTCGGCACTGACCGGCCGGAGTGGGCGGGCGCCCCGGGTGCGGCGCTCCTGCAGGAGACGGCCAGGCTGACGGCTGCCGCGGGCTTCCGGATCGGGAACGTGTCAGTCCAGGTCATCTGCAACCGCCCGCGAGTCTCGAGTAGGCGAACTGAGGCAGAGCAGGCGCTCTCGGCGTCGCTCGGTGGCGCAGCCGTCAGCCTGTCCGCTACCACGAGTGACGGACTGGGCCTGACCGGCCGCGGTGAAGGTATCGCAGCGATCGCAACCGCCCTGGTCGCTCGATCGAGCTAGGCCCGCCAGGGTAACGGAGTCAGGCCAGCGGCTCGGGCGGGGTCGGCGAACTCCACATTCGGTGAAACACCGGCATGCCCGGATCTTCTGCCTCGTCTTGGTCAGCGGCCGCGTCAGCCTGCGCGGCTGGCTCATCGGTCTGGTCGGCTTGGACGGCCTGATCCTGATCGGTCGCGCCGACGGGCTCGGGCACCGCCTCGTCGCTGGTGGGGTCATCTGGCCCGGGCTCGGTGTCTATTGCCAGTTCGGGCTGCTCCACCTCCGGGCTGGCTGGAGCCGCCATGGCTAGGACGGCCGGTGAAGGTTCAGGCTGGTGCGCCGCGGTCAGCTCCGGCCGAACGACCGGGATTGACGGACCCGTACCCGCGTCAGGAGCCAACAGCAGGGCAGGCGCCGCCTGCCTGCGCAGCCTCGCGTGCCGGAGCATCGCCAGCAGCAGCGCGAACGCCAGGAATACCAGTACCCACGGGAGCACGGCCGCGGTGATCTCGGCGACATGGTCGGGCAGCCTGTGCCCTGCCGCATGCAGCGCGTCGGCACCGGCCGCTGCGGCAAGCACGGCCAGCAGCGTGGCCCAGGCGAGCAGCCTGCTGGGCAGGCCGGCTCCGCGCAGCGCGAGCACCGCTGCCAGCACCACGACGAGCATCGCATCGATCAGCAACGGGTAACCGCGAGCTAGCCGCGGCCTTATCCCGGCCTGCAACGCGAGAGCGTGGATGCCGGAGTACGACAGAATGAACGTCCCGCCAGCGAGCGCGGCAAGGCCGACGCAAACGGCGGCAATGGCCAGCACCCGAAGGGCACCTGGCGCCCTCTCTGCCTGGGCAGGGCCAGGACGCGAGCTATTGGTGCTCGCTGTCTCCGCACTCATCGGCGTGCTGTCCTTCCTCCGCAATATCGGGCTGATCGCGTTCCCCTTATAGTCAGGAATGGGCGGTGCTGCAAGCAAGCACGCGGTAGCCAGACGTTTGACGCGTCCAGGGCGACCCGCGCAATCCTGCCAAACCCGTACAGTGCGCCCGCCCGCTCGCCGAAGAGCCGGTCAGAAGGAGACGAAATGCCGTACTACCGGATGACAGGGGAGGTTCCGCGAAAGCGCCACATCCGGTTCCGTGATGCGGCCGGCCACCTCTATGCCGAGGAACTGATGGGCGAGGAGGGGTTCGTGTCCGACTCCTCGCTGCTGTACCACCGGCATCCGCCGACGGCGATCGTCAAGAGCGAGGGATTGCGGGACGCCGCGGCGGAGGCAGCGGTCAGGCCCAACTATCCGCTGCTACCGCGCCATTACCGGACGCAGGACCTGCCAGCGGGCGGCGACCTGGTGCTTGGACGGCAGCTCATGATGGCCAACGATGACGTGCGCATCTCATTCGCTGCCGCCGAGGCGGCCTCCGACCTCTACCGGAACTCATCCGGGGATGAGGCTGTGTACCTGCGCTCAGGCTCGGCCACGTTCGAGTCGGTGTACGGCAGCATCGAGGCGGCCGCCGGCGACTACGTCATAGTGCCGCGCGGAACCATCCACCGCTGGCGCCCGGCCGCCGGGGGCGTGCACGCGCTGGTTGTGGAGGCGCGCGGGCACATCCGGCCGCCGCGGCGGTACCTGTCGCAATACGGGCAGTTCCTGGAGCACGCTCCGTACTGCGAGCGGGACCTGCGCGGTCCGGCCGGCCCGCTGCTGGCCGATGGCGAGGACGTGCCTGTCATCGTGCGCAACTCCAGCGGGCTCACCAGGCTCACGTACGCCTACCACCCGTTCGACGTGGTGGGCTGGGACGGCTACCTCTACCCGTACGCCTTCAACATCGCTGATTTCGAACCGATCGTGAAGCGCACGCACGCGCCGCCTCCGGTCCACCAGACCTTCGAAGGGCCAAACTTCGTCATCTGCTCGTTCTGCCCGCGACCACTGGACTTTGACCCGGAGGCTGTGCCGATCCCGTACAACCATCACAACGTCGACTCCGACGAGATGATGTACTACGTGGCCGGTGACTACTCCGCGCGCAAGGGCTCGGGCGTGGGGCTCGGTTCGATCACGCTGCACCCATCCGGGTTCACCCACGGGCCGCAGCCGGGTGCTGTCGAGGCGGTCATCAACGGGGTGGCTGAGGGCAAGACCTCGACGGACGAGACAGCGGTCATGATTGATACGTTCCGGCCGCTGCTGCTGGCTGAGCCGGCCGGCCTGGCGGAGGATCCCGAGTACGCCTGGAGCTGGGCTGCCGCCGCGCGCGGCAGCGCGGGCCGGCAGCACGCCGACCGCGGCGACGCCGGTGATCGGGCCGATCGGGGTCCGGCTTTCTGACACCGGTCCGCTGCGGGCGGGTGCCAGCGGAGTCGCGAGCGACTCACAGCATGATCTTGCCGCCGGCGACGTCAAGTGTTGACCCGGTAATCCACGCGGATGCGTCGGAAGCGAGGAACAGCGCGGCAGCGGCGACGTCGTCGGGCTGGCCGAGCCTGCCGAGCGGGAAGCTGGCGCCGAGCGCGGAGCGTTGATCCGCGGACATCCAGGCACGCATCTTCTCGTTCTCGGTTGCCGACGGGGCGACGCAATTGACTCTGATACCGCGCGGGGCGAGCTCGCCGGCCAGGTGCCGACTGAGTGCGATCACGCCAGCCTTTGCCGCGGCGTAGCCGGCCGCGGATCTTGCGGCTTGCCGGGCCGCTGCGGATGACATCAGCACGATCGCGCCGCTGCCTCGCTCTGTCATCGCGGGCAGCACCGCGCGCACCGTGTAGAAGACCGAGTTCAGGTCGGTCTCGATGATCTCCCGCCAGTGCTGCGGGGTTTCCTGGTCGGTCGGCACCGGCATGCCGTTACCGCCCGCGAACGCTGCCAGGATGTCGGGCGGCCCGAGCTGGCTGACGACGGTCGAAGCCATCCGGGCTAGGTCGCCCGGCACGGTGCAGTCGGCAGCAGCCCAGATCGCCCGCCCGCCGCGCTCGCCGATGCCGGCCGCGACGGCGGCCATCGCCGCCTCGTCGCGGCCGACCACCGCGACCGACGTGCCGTTCGCAGCGAGTGCTGCCGCGGTGGCGGCGCCGATGCCGCGGGACCCGCCAGTGACGATAGCCACCTTCCCGGCCAGGTCCGGATAGCTGCCATACCGCGCCGGGGCAGCGCCCGCGTCCGCTGTCCTGTTATCCATCGGTCCTCCTTCGTCCGGTCACCCGGTCAGTCCGCTTTCCGCCTCTGCCCGGCGGGCCGTGTCAGTCCCAACTCCGGTGTCCGCCCAACTTCCGGTAATCCCGGCGGCTACCCGATGCAAAAGCTTAGATGACGAAGCGTTAGATCTCAAACCTGAATGCGGCTGTCCGCCACCGCGCTGGCAGCCCCGGCAAGCCGAGCCTGCGGGCGGACGTAACCTGGGTTGATGGCAGGCGACATGCGCAGCCGACGGTGGCCGTCCTGAGACGCCAGGGGCTCCGCCGTTGGGCGGTCGTCGCAGTCGCGGTAGCAGCGCTCTGCGCACTTCCCGCGGCGATATCCGCGTTCCCGGTGCCCGCTTCGTCGCTGTCCGCGGCACAACTGCGTGCGCGCATCGCGGCGTCCGCTGGAGTGCCGTACCAGGGTTACGCGCAGAGCTACGTCGACCTGGGCTTGCCTAACCTGCCTGACCTGAGCAACGTCATCTCGCTGCTCGACGGCAACACGAACCAGTACGTCTGGTACCGCTCACCTGGAAGCTGGCGCGCCGATCAGCTCACCGCCGCCGGCGAGAATGACATCTACCAGACCAGCCATGGCACCTACCTATGGAACTACACGAACAACCAGCTCACCAGGGTCGTCGGCTCGCAGCCGGTGCGCTTGCCGCAGGCACCGGACCTGCTGCCGCCGGAGCTGGCCCGCAGGCTGGTCGGCTTCGCCAGCAGGGCCACCCAGTTCAGCCGGCTGCCGGCGCAGCGCGTTGCCGGGATTGACGCAGCCGGGCTGCGACTTGCGCCGGTGGACTCCGCGTCGACCGTCAGTGCAGTCGAAATGTGGGCCGATCCGCGCACCGGCCTGCCGCTCAAGGTCGAGGTATTCGGCCAGGGTGAGGCCGCCCCGGTGCTAGTGAGCCGTTTCCTTGACGTCCGCGAGATCAGGCCGGCCGCTGCGACGCTCGGGCCGAAGCCGGGCCCTGGCATCGACCTCAGCACGACCTCGCTCCCGGACGCGAGCGGAGTTCTGAACGGGTTCGGCCCGCCGCTGCCCGGTCAGCTCGGCTGGATCCAGCGCGTCGCCAACCCCTCCGGCCTGTCAGACGTGGCGGCCTACGGCGCGGGATTCTCCCGGTTCGCGGTAGTGCCGCTGCCCGCCAAGGTCGGCAGCGCGGCCTTCTCGGCGGCAAGCCAGGTCGGCGAAACGATTACGCTCGCTAATGGCACGGCGGTCGTGGTGCAGACACCGCTGATCGCAATGCTGCTGGCCCGCGCGCCGGCCGGGCAGGTATACCTGCTGACCGGCGCGGTCACCGCGAGCCGGCTCGAGTACGCCGCCGCCCGCCTGCTGGAATCAATGTGATTGTTACCACCGGCCTGACCAAGCGCTTCGGCCAGGTACTTGCGGTAGACCACGTGGACCTTGAGGTGCGCGAGGGAGACCGGTACGGGTTCCTCGGCCCGAACGGGTCAGGCAAGACGACCGTCGTGCGCATGCTCCTCGGCCTGGTCTATCCGTCGAGCGGCAGCATGCAGGTGCTAGGCGCGCCAGTGCCGCAGCGCGCCTCCGCCGTGCTGCCTCAGATCGGCGCGCTCATAGAGTCCCCGTCTGCTTACGGGCACCTATCCGGCCGCGCAAACCTGATGCTCGTCGATGCCTCGGGTCCGCGAGTGCGCGGCGGCCGGAGGAACCGCAAGCAGCGGGTCGCCGACGCGCTGGACCGGGTGGGGCTCGGCAGCGTCGATGACCGGGCCGTGCGGAAGTACTCGCTTGGCATGCGCCAGCGCCTCGGGCTGGCAGCAGCACTGTTGCGCTCACCGCGGCTTCTGGTGCTCGACGAGCCGACCAACGGCCTCGACCCGCAGGGCATCCGCGAGATTCGGGACCTGCTATTGGAGCTCAACGCGGCCGGTACCACCATCTTCCTGTCCAGCCACCAGCTGTCCGAGATCGAGCAGCTATGCACCAGGGTCGGTGTGGTCGATCGGGGCAGGCTCGTCTTGCAAGACGACCTGGCAGTGCTGAGCGGGCCGACCGGGCGCGTGCGGGTGCTGACTCCCGACGCGGGGCAAGCGGAGGCAGTGCTGGACGGCAGGGTTGTCCACCGGGACGCAGACCGGCTGATCATCGCTGATACCGACGTGGCGCTCGTGAACGCGCAGCTCGTCGGTGCCGGACTGCGAGTCCACGAGATAGGGCCGGAACGACGGTCGCTAGAGGACCTGGTGCTGTCGGTCACCGGGTCCGGCTCGGACCGGTTCGGACGGGCGCCCGCACCGGCCGGCGGGGGCCTCACCGCCGACAACCTGATCACTGACGGCAGCGCGGCGCGCGACGCCGGGGCCGGGAGGAGCAGCCAGTGATCGGAGTGGAACTCGCTAAGCTAGCCCGCCGGCCGCGGAGCTGGGTAGCGATCGCGCTGTTGTGCCTGCTCCCGATGCTGGTAGCGGTATTCGTCGCCGTCACGCACGTGGCACCGCCGCCTGGTCAGGGTCCGGCGCTGCTATCGGCAGTACTGTCCAATGGCTCACTGTTCCCTGCCGCCGCGCTCGCGATCGTGCTGCCGATCTTCCTGCCAATCTCCGTCGCCGTCGTTGCCGGGGATGCCATTGCCGGCGAGGCCAGTTCGGGCATGCTGCGCTACCTGCTGGCCAGGCCGGTGGGTCGCACCCGGCTGCTTGTCGCGAAGCTGGTCGCGCTCATCGCCTACGTCCTGTTCGCGGTCATTGCCGTCGCGGCCACCTCCTACGCGACCGGGGTTCTGCTGTTCGGCGACAAACCAGTCGCGCTCACCTCCGGCGGGATCACCACCCAGGGCGTTATCGCCAACTCGCTGTCGGGCACCGGCCTCACGCCAGCCGACGTGCTGCTGCGGACCGCCGGGGCGGTGGCCTTCATCGCGGTGTCGATGCTGGGCGTCGGCGCGATCGCGCTGTTCCTGTCGACGCTGACGGACTCCTCCCTCGCCGCGGCGCTTGGCGCGATGGCGGCGCTGATCGCAAGCGGGGTACTGGTCGCGCTCAACGCGGCCGCGTCAGTCAGCCCGTATCTGCCGACCGCGTACTGGCTGGCCTGGCTCGATTTCTTCCGGCAGCCGATCTTGTGGCGCGATATCGACCGCGGATTCGCGATCCAGGCTCTCTACGTCGCGGTATTCCTTGGCGCGGCGTGGGCGAATTTCGCCAGCAAGGACGTCACGAGCTGAGCCGCCTGCGGCTAGACGTCCTGTCCGAGGACGGCCGGGACGTCGCCGGTGTTCTTCTTGACTCAGTGGCAGTCGGCCGAGGTCGGCGTTCGCAACGGCGCCGCACTGATTGCGTGCAGCACGATCGCGGTGACTTCGGGGTTGGTGGGCAGCTGCGAATGGCTGATGCTCGCTGCCGGGCAGACCGACTGGACCGGCACGTCGATCGCGCCGGCCAGCCGGGCAGAGTCAGGCGGCGTAACCGTCTGATCGTCTGTTGTCCACAGGGACAGCCAGTCTGGCAGCCCGGCCGGGCTGGCCGCGTCCAGGCTGGCGAGCAGCTGGCTGCCAGGGGTTAGCTGCTGGCAGGCGACCGGGCAGGCGCCGGGCACGAAAGCCTGTGCCGCCGCGGCCAGCGACGTGCCGTGAAACGGCGAGCCGAGCGTGATGACCCGCCTGGCGCGGTGGAAGCCGTCGTCACGCCTGGCCCAGATCAGCGCGACCACGCCGCCAGCCGAGTACCCGATGACGTCAACAGACGGGGCGCCCTGCGCCAGGGCGTTGTCGACTGCGGAGTTGAGCAAGGCGGCGTCGGCGACCAGACTGCCGGTCCCGGCGCCGGGCAGGTTCAGCACGGTGGCCGTCCGGCCCGTTGCCCGGATCTGGCTGGCCAGGGCGTCGAGCGCTCCGGTGCTGCCGCCATAGCCGGGGACCAGCAGTACCGGGCCGGGCCGGTTCTGCGGCGGTCCGCCATGCTGGCCGGTAGCGCTGCCAGCCTGGCCTGGACTGCTGTGCGCCAGGCCGGCTGCTATTCCGGCCGCCGCAGCGGCAAGAACGGCGATCGCGACGACGATGCCGAGTAGCCGGCGGCGGGGTGACATCCCGGAAAGCCGCATGGCCAGGCGGCCCTGCCGCATGCGCTGGACCGGCCCGCTCATGAGCTCAACCGTACGGGACGCCGGCCGCTGTCCCGTTCTCACAGTGAGGGCGGTGCCCGCGAGCTGGCACGCGGCGCACCCGAGCGGGCGCATCCCGTAACCTTGGGGAGTGACGCTACGCCTCTATGACACCGCCGCGCGCGCGGTGCGCGAGTTCGCCCCGCTTCGTCCGGGGAAGGTCTCGCTGTACCTGTGCGGCGCAACTGTGCAGGCTCCACCGCATATCGGGCATATCAGGTCAGGCGTTGACTTCGATATCCTGATCCGCTGGCTGCGTGCTTCTCATTACCAGGTCACTTACTGCCGCAACGTCACTGATATCGATGACAAGATCCTGAACGTCGCTATGCACCAGGAAGTGCCCTGGTGGGCGGTGGCCGACCGGAATCAGCGGGCCTTCAGCCGGGCATATGACGCGCTCGGCTGCCTGCCGCCCGACGTCGAGCCGCGCGCTACCGGCCACGTGCCCGAGATGATCATGCTCATGCAGCGGCTGATCGACGGCGGGCACGCCTACCCCTCCGGTGGCGATGTCTTCTTCGACGTTCACTCGCTGCCGGGCTACGGATCCCTGTCGGGCCAGCGGCTTGAGCACATGCGCGCTGCGGGCGACACTGAAGACGCCGCCGCCAAGCATGACCCGCGCGACTTCGCGCTCTGGAAACGCGCTAAGCCGGGTGAGCCGACCTGGCCCACTCCGTGGGGGCCCGGCCGGCCTGGCTGGCACCTGGAGTGCTCGGCCATGGCCACCAAGTACCTCGGCGCCACGTTTGACATCCACGGCGGCGGGCTAGACCTGCTTTTCCCGCACCATGAGAACGAGCAGGCCCAGTCCCATGCTGCTGGAGACGGCTTCGCCCGGTACTGGCTGCACAACGGCTTGGTCCGCATCGGCGGCGAGAAGATGAGTAAGTCGCTCGGCAACTCGCTGCTGATCGACGAGCTGGTGACCCAGGTGCGGCCGGTCGAACTGCGGTATTACCTGGGCCAGGCCCACTACCGGTCACCGATTGACTACTCGCCGGAGGCGCTGGCCGAGTCCGGGGCCGCCTACCGCCGGGTCGAGGGTTTCGTGACCAGGGCGGCAGAGCTCGTGGGCGGCGAGTTGCCGGGCAGCGAGGCGGCCGCGGACGCGACCTCGTCGCTTCCCGCTGCGTTTACCGCTGCGATGGACGACGACCTGGGCGTTCCGCAGGCGCTCGCGATCGTGCACGACAGTGTCCGGGACGGGAACGCGGCGTTGTCGGCCGGCGATACCGGCGGCACGGCCAAGAGCCTTGGTGAAGTCAGGGCCATGCTGTCGGTACTGGGGCTCGATCCGCTCGCGGCGCCGTGGGCTGCCGCGGACTCGGGTGGTGATCTGCGCCCCGTCGTCGATGCCCTGATCGGGGTCGCGCTGGCACAGCGGGAAGCGGCCAGGGCCCGCAAGGACTTCGCCGCGGCAGACGCAATCCGTGATCAGCTGCTGGCGGCTGGCGTGCTGGTCGAGGACACCGCGCGCGGACCGCGCTGGGAACTGCGCCGGTGACCGGCCGGCCAACGGGCGCCAGGGCAGCAGGTTCTGGCGCCGGAGGCGGTGCTGCAGCCCGAGGTGGGGGCAGGACCAAGACGGGCAAGCCGCGGCCGGGTACTGGCGGCTACGGCAAGCGGAAGCTCGAGGGCAAGGGTCCGACGCCGCCCGCCGAGCAGCGGCCGGGTCACCCGGCTCAGCGCCGGGCCGCCGCCCAGGCGAAGCAAGCTGCCCGGCCGGGGACGAGTTCCGCCGCGGGCAAGGCGGCTGGTGCTGCTCGGCCCGCCGCGCCTGCTGCTGCGGGCCGGGCCGGCCCAGCTAGAAGAGGCCCATCCAGAAGCAGCACAGCTGGCGGCAGCGCAGCGCGCGCCGGTGCTGCGGGGAGGGGGGACTCACGGTCCCGCGGCGCCGGCAGCGCGGCGGCCGAGCTGGTGGCCGGGCGGAATCCAGTCCTGGAGGCGCTGCACGCGCGCGTTCCGGCAACCGCGCTGCACGTCGGCCCGCGCCTGGATAGTGACGAGCGGATTGGCCAGGCCGTCATGCTCGCTGCCAACGCCGGCATTCCCGTGGTAGAAGCCGGCCGGGCTGAGCTGGACCGGATCACCGGCGGCGCCATACATCAGGGACTCGCGCTGCGGATCAAGCGCTATGCCTATGCCGATCCTGCCGACTTGGTCGACGCTGCCCTGGACACTCATACACCGCCGTTGATTGTCGCGCTCGACGGCGTCACCGATCCGCGCAACCTGGGTGCGGTAGCAAGGTCAGTCGCGGCCTTCGGCGGACACGGCGTCCTGGTGCCGGCGCGTCGCTCGGCTGGCGTGAGCGCAGGAGCGTGGAAGGCCTCAGCAGGCGCCCTGGCCAGGGTCCGGGTAGCACAGACCGCCAACCTCGCCAGGGCGCTGGCGAGCTATAAGGAGGCAGGCCTGTTCGTGGCCGGCCTGGACGCGGGAGGCTCCGCGGACGTTGGCGAGCTAGAGCTCGCCGATTCACCGCTGGTGCTGGTGGTCGGTTCGGAAGGCAAAGGCCTGTCGCGGCTGGTGGCGCAGCGATGCGACGTGCTTGCCAGGATCCCGATCACCGGGCCGGCCGAATCGCTGAACGCGGGCATCGCCGCGGGCATCGCTCTGTACGCGGTGTCGCGGCTACGCGCTGTGCAGGGGTAGCTGCCGCGCTTATGGTGGTTCCGGAGGTGGTGCGTCATGCAGCCTCGCGAGCCGTCCTTGCCCGTTCATCTCGAAACGGCCGATGCTGCCAGGGCCCGGCTCGCCAGTGAGCTGAGGCATCGCGGCCGCGCATTGAGCCGCTCGGTGCTCGGGGCATTCGCGAAAGTCCCGAGGCACGTGTTCGTGCCCGAGGTCGACCCGGCTGACGCTTACCGGGACGAGGCCTTCGTCATCAAGTGCGGGGTCGACGGGATGCCGGTGAGCTCGTCTTCACAGCCCGCCATGATGGCGATCATGCTGGACCAGCTCGGCCTGCAGCCCGGCCACCGGGTGCTGGAAATCGGAACCGGCAGCGGATACAACGCGGCAGTGATGGCGGCGGTAGTCGGCCCGCGAGGCAAGGTCATCAGCATTGACATCGACCCGGAGCTGGTCACCCGGGCCAGGGCGGGGCTCACCGCAGCGGGCTTTGACAGCGTCACGGTGAGGTGCGCGGACGGTGGCTTCGGCGATCCGGATGGCGCGCCATTCGACCGGATCATCGTCACCGCTGGCGCCTGGGACATCGCCCCGGCCTGGCTCGACCAGGTCGCTGCTGGGGGTCTGCTGGTATTGCCGCTGTCGGTACGGGGCATCCAGCTGTCCGTAGCGCTGCGGCGAGACGGCGACAGTGATCGCTGGCGGAGTGTCTCCGCATGGCGGTGCGGCTTTGTGCGGATGCTGGGCGCGTTCGCCGGGCCAGAGACGGTAATCCGGCTGGGTGAGCCGGACGAGCTGGTCGCGCAGGCGTCCGACGGCCGCGCGGTAGACGTATCTGCGCTGCAGACAGCGCTCGCTGGGCAGCCGGCCGCTGAACAGGTCCTGCCGCACGCCGGAGGGCTCGCCGAGCTTGGGGACCTGGACCTGTGGCTGACGATGACCGCGGCCGCGCTGGACCGCGTCACTCTGCTAGCGGCCGGCGCCTGGTTCCGCCTTGCGCTGCCACTGCCTGCCGGGTTCCTGGTCAGCCAAGCCACTGAGGCCAATCGCCTGGGTGCTGCAGTGTTGCTGCCCAGCGCGCCGGGCAGCCGGGACTTCGGGCACGCGTCAGCCGAGCCTGGCGCGGTGATCCGCGGTTTCGGGCCTGGCGGGCCGGTCCTCGCTGGCTATCTGGCCGGCCTGGCCCGCCGATGGGCCGAGCTCGGGCAACCCGAAGCACAGGACCTGCAACTCACCGTGCGGCCGGCCGGCCGGGGGCGCACCAGCGCTGCCCGGCGGGACGGCGCGCTCGTGCTGCAACGGCCGAGTGCCTCCATCGAGGTGAGCTGGTCCGCTGAGCCGGGCCCGGACCAGTCCAAGCCGGCTCGGCGGTGACCAGCTGCGCTCGCCGTGGTCAGCCAGCCCGGCGGGCGGGCTGCTCGCCGATCTCGTGCAGCAGTGGCGGCGGCCCCACTATCAGCGGGTCAGGCCGCCCGACGAGGTCTTCGTTCCTGCCCTCGTAGTCAACCCGGCGCAGCACGTACCGCATTGCCTCGAGCCGAGCTCGCTTCTTGTCGTTGCTCTTGACCACTGTCCACGGCGCATCGGCCAGGTCGGTGAAAAAGAACATCGCTTCCTTGGCTTCGGTGTAGTCGTCCCATCTATCCAGCGACGCAAGGTCGATCGGGCTGAGCTTCCACCGCTTTACCGGATCGAGTTGGCGGTTGACGAAACGCCTGAGCTGCTCCGCCCTGGACACCGAGAACCAGAACTTGATCAGCGTGATGCCGTCCCTGGCAAGCATTCGCTCAAACTCGGGCGCTTCTCGGAGGAATTCCATGCTCTCCTCCGGGCGGCAGAACTCCATGACGCGCTCCACGCCCGCCCGGTTGTACCAGGACCGGTCGAACATCACTAGCTCCCCGGCGGCAGGCAGGTGCGTGATGTAGCGCTGCAGGTACCACTCGCCCTGCTCACGATCAGTCGGCTTCTCCAGGGCTACCACCCTGGCGCCCCTCGGGTTCAGGTTCTCAGCGAAGCGCTTGATAGTGCCGCCCTTGCCCGCGGCGTCGCGGCCTTCGAAGACGATGACCAGGCGGCCGCCAGAAGCCTTGATGTGCCGTTGCAGCTTGAGCAGCTCAATCTGCAGGCGGCTCTTCTCCTTGTCGTACTTCTTCCGCGACAGGCGTTCGTCGTACGGAAAGTCCTGCCGCCAGGTCTCCGCGACCCTGCCGTCCCGCTGCACGAGGACCGGCCCGTTCTTACCCTGCCTGATCCGCAAGCCGAGCTGGGCTGCCAGGTCATCGAGCAACTCGCCGACGCGCATGTCCTCCCCGCCGCCCGGCATGGCGGGATCGGCAGCCGGCCGGGTGGCCAGCGTCGTCACTGGTGCGGGTGCCGACGGGCCCGGGCGTCTTTGACCGCGGCAGTGGCTTTGCCGGATGCGTCGCGGAGTTTGCCGGCCAGTGGGCTAGAGCTGGCTTTGCCAGACAGATCGCGGATCCGGCTAGTCATCTGGCTGGCTTGCTGACCCGCTCGCTGCCTGGCGTTAGCGTCCGCGTACTTAGCCTTGGCCTGCTCGTAAACACCGGCCGCCTTGTCCTTGACCTTCGCCACAACGCTCACCGCTACCTCCGTTCCTGCGAACGCCGCTACGGCGCGGCAGCCGCCCTGAACGACCTGGCGTAGATACCCTCGCCCGTGGGGCGCACACCGCTTGCAGCATCCAGCATTCCCGGCCCGGGGGGCTGGCAGTCCGGCTCGCCGCATCGCTGCCTCGGTCCTGAACGCTTTGGGGGCCAGTTGGCAATCTCAGGGTGGAAGGCAAGGCAGGCAGGGCGGCCGAGTCCGGCAGCATGGCGTGCGGGCGGGGTGATCGAGGCCAATCCGAGACCATTTTTCCCGCAACCAAACGTCAGGCTCAAGCGTCTTTATATCCGGACAAGTCTTTTTTCGAGGGGTATCCGTTTCTGCCGTGCCAGCGGCTGCTGGCAGGCGCAACGTACTAACTAGGGGTGATGATGAGGCACTCAGTTCGGCGCTGGATGTTCTGCACGGGGGCAGTTGCGGCGGTGGGGGTGTCGGCGTGCGCGCAGATCGGCACGGCCAACGCAGCCAAGGTCGCCACTGCAGCACACCAGGTCACGGCCGCACCGGCAGCGCACCAGGTGAAGGCGACCGAGGCCGCCTACGTCCCGCCGACGCACAACTTCAACTTCGGTGCCCACGGCGCAGCGGTGAGAAGCGTCCAGCGCAGGCTGAACCAGTTGCACTATTACGCCGGCAAGGTCGACGGCAAGTACGGCCCGGACACCGAGCAAGCAGTCTGGGCGTTCAAGGAGGCCCAGGGCCTGCCCATGAACGCGGCCACGAACACGCTGGTCACTTATAAGTTCCGGCATGACCTCATCCACCCGCGGATGCCCAAGGTGCTGGTTCCGAAGGGCGGCCGTAACCGGATCGAGATCAACCAGAACGACGAACTGCTCGTGCTGTACCGCGCCAACAAGGTGCGCCTGATCCTGCACGTGTCCTCTGGCGGTGGTTACCACTTCTGCGATCCACACGGAGGCGCATGCAGCACCGCGATCACTCCGGATGGTAACTACAAGGCGCTCTCGTTCTATCACGGATGGGAGACGGTGCCGCTCGGCAAAATGTACAACCCGGTGTTCTTCATCGGCACCGCCTACGCGATCCACGGTGACGTCCCGGTGCCCTGGTACCCGGCGTCGCATGGCTGCGTCAGGATCTGGATGGACGCAGCGGGGTGGTTCCACAAGGACGTCACCATCGGCGGCAGGCACGCCACCCGGATCTACATCCGCGGCAAGGCTCCTTACTACCTCTAGCCCCGGCACTAGTCGAAATCGTGAACCTGCCCGTCCCGGCCTGGCCGGGGCGGGCAGGTTTTGGTCCGTGGGTGGCTATAAGCTACGCCGCAGCAGGAAATGTGCTCAGATCGGAGTAAGCCATGATGCGCCAGGTCGGTTTCGTCGCGCTGGCGGCCACAGCGGCCGTCGGCCTGGCGGCATGCGGAAGCACTGCGGCGCCAAGCGCCGGCGGCACTACGAACCCAAAAGCCTGCAGCTACGCCGCCATCCAGACGGTGCTCTATCAGAAGGGCGCGCTGACGGTCGCTACCGACAAGCCTGTCTACCCGCCATGGTTCGAGGGCAACAACCCGGCCAACGGAAAGGGCTATGAGAGCGCGGTGGCCTATGCCATCGCCAAGGAACTCGGCTTCAAGGCCGGGCAGGTCCACTGGGCCTACGAGCCGTTCGACGCCTCGTACGCGCCCGGGCCGAAGAAGTTTGACTTCGACGTCAACGAGGTCTCCTACACCGCCCAGCGGGCCACAGCGGTGTCCTTCTCTAACAGCTATTACGACGTGCAGCAGGCACTGGTCGTCCTGAAGGGCTCGCCGATCGAGACCAAGCACTCGCCCGCGCAGCTGAAGTCGTACGTCTATGGTGACCAGATCGGCACGACCAGCCTCTCCTTCATTACTGGCAGCATTCAGCCCACGGCGCAGCCGAAGGTGTTCTCGACGCTGAACGACGTCAAGCAGGCTCTGCAGACGCACCAGATCTCCGCGTTCGTGACCGACACCCCGACTGCCCAGTACATCTCTTCCTCCGAGATCCCCGGGTCGGAGATGGTGGCTCAGTTCCCGAGCACCGGCGAGCACTACGGCCTGCTGTTCAGCAAGGGGAACCCGCTGGTCGGCTGCGTCAACAAGGCGATCGCGAAGCTCAAGGCCAACGGGACGCTGGCTGCGCTGCAGAAGAAGTACCTGCAGATCTACCTGACCGTGCCGACGATCAAGCCGTAACCGTCAGCGACCGACCCAGCTTCGAGCGATGAGCAAGAACCAACCCGGCGATGATTCTGTCGCGTCTTTCCACGGCAGCGACGAGCCCCGCTTCGACAGCGACCTTCCGCCTGGCCCGCTGACGGCAGCCCTGGGCGCGGGGGCGCCGATGGCGGGCTCGTTCGGGACGGCCGGACGCGGGCCGCGGTTGCTATCCGGTGGCGGCCGGCGGGCGGCGGCGATCTCGACAGTGAGCACGCTGGTCGTGCTCGCGGCGCTGGTGGCGATCTTCCTGGCAGCGCCAGGCAGCAGCCAGGTCAGGCACACGTTTTTCGACCCGCATGACATGTGGCAGTCATTCATCGGTAACCCGAAGCAGGGCTACTACTCGGTCGGCGAAGCCATCTGGCTCAACATCAGAATGTTCCTGGCTGCCGAGGTGCTGATCCTGCTGCTGGCGCTGGTGATTGCCTTGATCAGGCAGTCCAGCTCTGCGGTACTGTTCCCGCTCCGCGTGCTAACCATGATCTACGTGGACTTCTTCCGCGGCGTGCCGCTGCTGCTCGTGGTCTACGCGATCGGGTTCGGCCTGCCGGCGCTGCGGCTGTCTTTCGTTTCTTATCAGTCCTACGCGGTCTACGGCGTGATAGCGCTCACGCTGTCGTACTCCGCTTACGTCAGCGAGGTCTACCGGGCCGGCCTCAACTCCGTGCATCAGAGTCAGGTGGCTGCGGCCCGGTCACTCGGCCTGACGCAGGGCACGGCGCTGCGCTATGTCATCCTGCCCCAGGCGATCCGCAACATCGTCCCGCCGCTACTGAACGACTTCATCAGCTTGCAGAAGGACACCGCGCTGGTCGGCGTGCTCGGCGCCATCGAGGCCAACCAGGCAGCTCAGATCTATGGCAGCACCGTCTTCAACTACTCCAGCCTCACTGTGGCCGCGATCTTGTTCCTGATCCTGACGATTCCGCTGGCCAGGTTTACCGACCGGCTGATCGACCGGGACCGGCGGCGGCGCCTTGCCGGAGCCGTCAGATGACCGCGGCCGGGCAGCGTTCTCCGGAGTTGCGGCCGGGACCGGCCGAGCCAGCCATCGCGGTCGAGGGCGTGGACAAGGCTTTCGGGCCGAATCAGGTGCTCAGCGGCATTAACCTGTCGGTCGCCTCGCACGAGGTAATCTGCCTCATCGGGGCCTCGGGTTCGGGCAAATCCACGCTGCTGCGGTGCATCAACTTGCTGGAGCCGATCGACGCGGGCCGGATACAGCTGCTCGGCCAGGACGTCACCGGACCGGGAGTAGACGCCAACGCGGTCCGCAGGCACGTCGGGATCGTGTTCCAGTCCTACAACCTGTTCCCGCACATGACTGTGCTGCGGAACGTGACGCTGGCGCCGATGAAGGCCCTGCGGATGCCCAAAGCACAGGCTGAGGAGGCTGCAGCTGACCTGCTGGTCAGGTTCGGGCTGGCGGACAAGAGGTCGGAGTATCCGGACCGCCTGTCGGGTGGTCAGCAGCAGCGAGTCGCGATCGTCCGGGCCCTGGCGATGCAGCCGCAGGTCATGCTCCTGGATGAGGTGACCAGCGCGCTGGATCCCGAACTCGTCGCCGAGGTGCTCGACGTGATCAGGGAGCTGGCGGACGGCGGGATGACCATGCTGATCGCGACGCACGAGATGGGCTTCGCGAGGGACATAGCCAGCCGGATCTGCTTCCTCGAAGAGGGCCGGATCATCGAGGACGCACCGCCAGCCGAGTTGTTCACGGAGCCGAGGGACGACCGGACCCGCCGCTTTCTTCGCAGGATCGTCGACGCCGGGCGTATGTAATGAGCCAGCGCTGACGGTGTCTAGCCGGTCCGGCTTCCGCCAGCCGCGAGTGAGCAGCTGAGCACCGGCCCATCGTCGGGATGCCCCAGCCGGACGGAGCTGCGTGCGGTAATGGCGACCTGCCGGACACGCTGGCGATTCACGAACGTTCCGTTTGTGCTGCCCGCGTCCTGCAATAGCCAGCTGCCGGCCTGTTCTTCGACAATGGCGTGCTGCCAGGAAACGCGCGGATCAGTCAGCACGATGTCAGAATGCGGGTCGCGGCCGATACGGTAAGCCACGCCTGCCGGGAGCAGCCGGTCGATGCCCTGGCACTGAATGCGCAGCGGCCGACCCGCCCGTGTCGCACCCCCGCCGTCTGCGAGGCCTGGGCTGCCTGCATCGGCGCTGGTAGGCTCAGTCCTCATCGTCCGCGAGCGCCTCCGGTTCGGTGGTCATCTGCCAACTGTAGATTGACAGGCCCAATGACGGGATAAGGCCGCCGGCTATTCGTCGCAGTACGGCGAAATGGTCTATCGACTGTTTGCCGTGAAACTGGTTGCTGACAGCAACCTGAACCACCTGGCGGATGCGCATTCGAATCTGGCCATCGTGAGCACGGCCACAGCACTGGGTGGTAAGCCAGCCTTGCTCGGTTAGCTGCCGCGCTAGTACCGCACAAGGCGCTGACCGGCTGGAAGCGGTCAAGATCGGCGGCTTGCCAGGACCGATGGTGCCGTAACATCGGGCGGATGGGAGACCTGCCATGACAGCCGCACCCCACACGCGTCATGCCCGGGCCTAGGCCCCGCCGCCGCCGCGCGCGGCGGTATGTCATCGCGCTCGTGATCATCATCGTAGTGCTGGTGGTACTCGACTTCGCGGCGAGGGTCGCGGCGGAGAACGTGATGGCAAGCAAGATCGAGCAGCAGGGCCTGCAGCACAAGCCGAGCGTTACTATCGACGGCTTCCCGTTCCTGACCCAGGTCGCGAGCAGGAATTTCCAGCAGATCCACCTCTCTGACGCCGATCAGACCGAGGGTCCGGTCACCGTCACCAGCATCAACGCCACGGCGCACAACATCAAGGTCAACTCTTACGCGTTCTCTAGCGGCACGATCGGCTCGCTCTCCGGCACGGCGTTGATTAGCTTCGCCTCGCTCGGCAACACGCTGACGCAGCAGGTCGGCCCGCTCGGGTCGCTGCTGAATGGCGCCGGACTGGACCTCAGGGCGGCAGGGCCGAACGAGGTCAAGGCAACCTTGAACCTGGTTGTCACGTCTGGCTCAGCCACCTGGCGGGTGACCTGGCTAAGCGGCAACCGGTTGAATATCCGCCTGGTGGGCAGCGACGGCTTGCCGTCGTCGCTGCTCGGATCGATCCAGGACATCACGGTGCAAGTTCCAAAGCTGCCGCTCGGCCTCACCATCGACAGCGTCGCGGTCACTCAGGCCGGAGTCGTCGGGCGAGTGAGCGGCAGCAATGTTCCGTTCGGCAGCTGACGGTTTGTCAGCCGATCGAATGTGCCTGATCGTTACGGGAAACCCGAAGCCTGCTAGCTGGCCGTGACCTTTATCCTGGTCGAACTGCAGTCGTAGTGCGTCGCGTTCCCGGGGTAAAAGGCGGACCAGGTCGCGCTGAAAGTGTCCCGGAATGTCGCGGTGAACTTGCCGGCGGAATTTGTAGTGACCCTGACGATCCAGTACGCGTTCTTCGCCCTTGGCTTGCGGTACACGATCTGCACTACCCGGCGGTCGTAGGGGATCCAGCGCTTGGTGTGCTGGAGCAGCTGACCGCTGACTGTGACCTTGCTGCCGTTGGCTACTCGCCGCGCCGACACTTTCAGCGAAGTGATCTTCGTCAGGTACTTCCAGGCCAGCGCAGGAGCGCTAACCGAACGCAGCAAGTTTGCGCCGGCCTTCGGGGCGAAGGATGCGCGGTAATAGGCCCTGGCAAGCTTCACGGCGTAGCTGCCGCGGAAAGCACCTTCGACGGTCGCGATCCCGCAACTGCCACTCGCCGGCGAGCTGAGGTGACTGATCGTGCCGAGTCGGCGCCACGGACCGGCTTTACTGGCGGCGTACTGGATTGTGACGGCACCAGCCACGCCGCCGCCCACGCTTGGCGGAAGATGCGCGATTCCGACGCAGCCATGGACGCTCACCATCCTCGAGGTCGACACGCTCGCGACGAACTGGGTGAGGGACGTTTGCCGGTCAACCGTGATCGTGTCAGTTGCGGCTTCCGCCGGCGCCAGGTACGGGATGCTGCCCGACTCCTGATGCTGGGCGTTGTTGAAGTACACCAGGACCGGGCCGGGCTGCGTCGCGGCGAAGCGCGCGGTGAAGCTCCCGTCCGGGCCGGTAACCGGGACCGACAGCTGCGGGTCACCAGGGGCAACGACCACGACCGGCATCCCGGCCAGGCCCTGCAAGGTAGTTCCGGGCTGATAGGACAGCTGGCCGGAGACTGTCACCTGCTGGCCATAGCTGGTGCGCGCGGTGCTGACTGACGCTGTGAGCGCCGTCGGCGTCGTCGCAGCAGTGACGGTCACCGGCGCCGAGCTGTCGGAAGCGAGCGTGCTGCCCGAGACGCTGGCGGTGAACGTACCGGCAAAGCTGGCTGACGTGGTGAAGTCGCCACTGGCATCGGTCTGCGTCTGCAGCGACTGACCCTGCGGGTTGGTGACGAGTACTTGCTGCCCGGTTATCGGCCTGGTCGAGCCGTCTGGCAACAGGCCGGTGACAGCGCCGGACAGTGTCGTGGCCGGGCTGGAGTAACTAAGTACATTCGTGCTCGCGTCCAGAGTGACAGTCGGCTGGATCAGGTAATCAAGTGTGCCGGCCGGCTGACCGGTCACCGAGTCGCCGCCGGTGTCCGTCGCATCGACCGTTATCGAGTAAGTCCCGAGCAGCAGCTGGCTAGTCGTGATCGCCTGGCCGAGCGCCCAGGTGCTGGATGCCGTACCCGGCGGCGACGTCATTGTGAAGTCTGCTTCGGGAAGGTCGAGCACGTCCGTGCCGCGAGCGGTGATGATGTGCACGGTAAAGCCGGTAATGGCAGTAGCGGCGGTGAAGCTGACAGTGAGCTCGCCGACGCTTGCCGACGAGCTGGATGCACTGGCGCCGATCGCGGACGCCCGCGCTGGCGCTCCGGCGGCCAGCAGGGCGGCTGCCGCGCCCAGTACGCTTAATGCGCCCAGTGCGCTCACGATGAGGGTTCGGCGCGACACCAGAAACTCCCTCTGCAGTAGTAGGCGATGGCGCCTGGCCAGCCGGCCGCTAACCGGCTGCCAGCAGCGGGCGAGTCGCACGCCCGGACAGCGGGTGCGCGCCGATGGCCGGGCGCAGGTTGGCGGCGGTGCCAGAAGCTGACACGTATAGGATGCGCGACAGGCTTTCCAGGTGGCTGGCGTTACCCGGATAACCGACTGCCCAGTGGGCGCTTACCGGGTCGCGGAAGCTGGTGTGGAACCTGCCCGAAGTAGAGACGGGCAATTTCTTAGTGGTGTAGTACCAGGTAGCACTGCCGACCGGTTTGACGTAGATCGTCAGGTGGACGCCTCCGAGAGCTTTCCAGCCGCGGGCCTTCTTTTGCTGGAGCCGACCGCTGAGATGGACGCGGCCGTGCCCGGTCACAGCCCGCGGCTTGATGCTGAAGTTGGTGATCCTGGTCCGCGCCGTCACCGCGTACCCGGCCGCGCTGACCGAGCGCTGGTAGAGCAACTGGCCGGTGAAACGGACGCGGTAGTGGCCGGACAGCGCAGGCGGCCCGGCTGTGCCCCTGAATCCGGTCCCGCCGCTGCACTTCGGCGCGCCGCTGCCAGAAAGCCTTCCGAGTGTGCGCCAGGGTCCGCGGGACGTCCGCGAGTACTGCAGGTAAAGGCCAGCGTCCGCAGGAGGGCTCAGGTCTGGGAACGAAGACACGGCTGCCCCGAGCCTCAGGCAGCCCGCAGCGGTGATCCGCCCGGCCGGGTTGTAGGCGACATGAAGGCGCGTCGTCCTGGTCGGCAAGACGATGCTGAGAGTCGCCGAGTTCGGCATTCCCAACCCCGACTCGCTCGGCGTCAAGTACTGACTCGGCGCCGGGTTCGCGGTCCATGTCGTCGTGGGCTGGGCGGGCAAAGTGACTTTGAAGTGCCCGGTGTCGTCCGTCGCCGCCGCGATCGTCCGAACGCTGGTGCCGGAGTAATAGTCCTTCCCCGAGATGTCGACGGTCGAGTTGGCGAACGGAAGCCATATTCCGTCCGACTGGTACCGCGCGGTGCCGGAGAACGTCACCTTGGCGCCGAAATTCGCCACCGATTTGCTTAGCGCGACGCTGACTTGCACTGGATCGACGTCACCGGTCAGTTCCAGGTCAGGCGAGGAGGCATGCTCGATGGTAGGTCCGGCGCCGACTGAGGCAGAGAATGACGCAGCTAGGCCCGTGCCGTTGACCAGGCTCGGCGTGACGCTCACCGAATAGTTCCCGTCCTGGTCGGTCGTCGCCGACCAGGACCCGCCGTCGGAATCCGTAATCGTCACTGACTCGTTAGCAACACCCTCCGGCGACCCTGTCGGCGAGTCTGCCGTTACCTGGCCAGTGAAGCTTACGGACTGGTGAGAGTAGCCGAGCGTCGTCTGGCTGGCATCGATTGTCACGGCTGGATACAGGCCGAAGAACCACTGGTCCGGCGCGCTCAGCCCGGTCGTGCTGCCGTCCGAGTCGGTAGCGTCCACTGTCACCTGATAGCTGCCAAGGCTGAGCTGCGACTGCGTGATCGGCGTGTGCACCGTCCACGTCCCGTCCTGCGCGCTGCCGGATGTGAGGCTGAGTTCGCTGGACTGAATGGTTAGCTCGCTTGTACTGCCGGGGTCGATGTGCACGGTGAGGCTGGTGATCGGGCTCGGGGCCTCGGCCTGGACGCTGAGCAGGCCAGGCTCGCCCTGGGGGCTGGAGACCGAGTCGATCACTATGGAGCCGGAGCTCGCTGCCGCCGCGACCGGGACAACGGTAGCGGTCACCGCCGCCGCGGCCACGGCAAGCAGGGCAACTGTGGCAGCCCGGCGTGACCGGCGGCGAATCACGGCGAAACTCCATGTCGAGGGGATCTGAGCAGTATCGGAATATCACGATCACGGCGCTGCGCGCCACCAGCAACCACGTTGGTTAACCGGCTGCGGCTACAACGGCCGGATGAGAATGCCCCCTAAGCACTACTATGCGAGCGAAGCCGGCGCAACTGGTCAACGGCGACATGGCCTGATCAGATTAGCCGACCATTTCCGGGTCAATGCCGTACCGCTGGCTTTAATGTTGTCAGTCTTAATGCAGTAACGGTTGCCAGGGCGGTTCTGGGTGCAAATCAACGCGGAGACGGACGTGGACGGCCCGGCACCAACCCCGGTGGCAGGCCCGTTGCTGGTCGCGGACGAGTGGCCGGTGCGCTGCGGCGCTGTCCCGCCGCTTGCTGACAGGTTCAGTACCAGGCCGGAGACCGGTCCCGACCTCACTATGGCCCTGGCGCGCAGCGCCGCGATTTCGCTCGCACCGCGGGCCGGCCGGCAGGGGGCGGGATCGTCGCACGACTGGCTCCGGTGCAGCGGCAAGACCCAGCTGGCGGTCTTCCACGCCGAGTCACTGTGGCGTGCCCGGTCGATTGACTTGCTGGTCTGGATCGACGCGAGCAGTGCAGCGTCAATCCTGTCTGGTTACGTCGCGGCGGCTAGGGCTGTGACAGGGATCCGGATGCCGGGCACCGCCGAATCCGTGGCGGCAAGCTTCCTCCGCTGGCTTGGCGAGACGGACCGGCGCTGGCTGGTGGTGTTCGATGACGTGCCGGACCCTTCGGTTCTGCAGGGCCTGTGGCCGGCCGGCTCCGCCGGTCACGTGTTGCTGACAACGCCAAGCGCTCACGCGACGGCTGGGCTCACAGATGTGCTGACCCTGGAGATCGGGCCTTTCAGCCCGCGCGAGGCGATGAGCTACCTGGTCGGCCGGCTGTCTTCTGACCCTGACCAGCGTCGCGGGGCGATCGACCTGATTGAGGATCTCGACTGCCAGCCCGTGGCGCTTGCCCAGGCAACGGCAACGATCGGCAACTCGTGGATGACCTGCGGCGACTACCGGGACCAGTACTACCTGCGGTCGTCCATCTTCAACTCGCCGGACGCCGCTCCGCTCCCGGCGGCAGGGGTAACCTGGACGCTCTGCGTCGACCACGCTGACCAGCTGATGCCGGGCGGAGCGGCGCAGTCGTGCCTGGCTATCGCCGCGATGCTGGACGGGCATGGAGTCCCGGCCCTGGTCTTCGCCGCGCCCTCGGCTTGCAGCTACATCACTGGCAGTTCGGCAGCGACGCCGCAAGCCATGGAGCGAGCCAGGATGGCCCTGGCTGTCCTGGATCAGGCGGGCCTGATCAGCCTTGACCGCGGCAGCGATCCGTCCATCGTGCGGATGAGCCCGATCCTGCAGCGCGCCGTCAGGGCTGCGATGTCGCCCGAAATGCTGGAACAGGCGGCGCAGGCGGCTGCTACTGCCCTGCTTGAGTCCTGGCCGTCGCCAGAGGCAGATCCCTTGCTCGGCCAGAGCCTGCGAGCCAATACCGCCTCCCTGCGCCGCGCGACCGGCGGCCTGCTCTGGGCAGGCGGCTGCCATCCGCTCCTACTGCGGGCCGGTCAGAGCCTGGACGACGCGTCCCTGACTGGTCCTTCGGTGGATTACTGGACCGAGCTGACGGCGATCGGTGATCAGGTGTTCGGCCCCGGCCATCCCGAGTCGATGGTCAGCGTGGAACGGCTAGCGGCGGCGTTCGTGAACGCAGGCCGGGTGGGCGAGGCCGTTTCCTGGTATCAGCGGGTCACGTCGGAGTGGGGGAAGGCCTACGGCCCAGACCACCCGCGCACACTGGCTGCCCGAGTCAGGCTCGGACGCGTGCTAGTGACCTCAGGACAGTTCGACGACGCGATCGCGGTGCTGACGGCCGCGCTCACTGACTCTGAGCGCGCGTACGGTCCCGGCCATCCGGAGTGTGCCATCATCCGCGACGAGGTCGCGGCGGGCTACCGGGCCGCGGGAGAGCTGGGTGAGGCGATCCGGCTTTACCGGCTCATCCTCGGCGAGCGTGAACGAGGGCTTGGCGCGCAGCACGCCGACACCATGACGACGCGACAGTTGCTGGCCGACGCCTACCTCGCCGACGGCCGGGTCAAGGAGGCGTTCTCTCAGTACAAGAAGGTGATCGGGGACCGTCAGCGGAGCCAGGGAGCCGATCACCCGGATACTCTGCGGGCACGCGCGGCGCTCGCATCCGCCTACCACCAGGCCGGCCGCATGGCGCTGGCGGTGCAGATGTGCGAACAGGTTCATGCCGGATTCGAGCGCGCACTGGGCAGCGATCACGCTGACACTATTTCCTCGGCACTCAACCTGGGCCGGGTCTACTACGCGGTCGGGCGGCTCAGTGACGCACGCAGGCTGCTGCAGGAGGCAGTGACCACCGGCGAGCGCGCACTGGCCCCGGCCGATCCGGTGACCAAGAGCGCACGGGAGAGCCTCGCCGCGATCGTGGGTGACTGACCGCCGAGCCATCCTGCAGCTTGGGTTCACTTTCCCGCCACACGAATGGCACGCGGGTTCCTGGTCAAAATACTTATTGTGTCCATTACCATACGATAATTCGAATATCTCAGATAGGGTGAGCGGTCATGAGCGATCCGCGGGTTCTGTCGTTCCGGCCGTCTGCCAGCGAGTTCGCCTGGACCTTCGGCGGGGTTGCGCCGGTAGCGCGAATCCAGCCAGGCACGATCCTGGAGTTGTGGACCGAGGATTGCTTCGCCGGCCGGGTGCGCGGGCCTGGCGATCTTGTGTCCAGGGTGTGCGAGTTCCCGTACCTGAATCCGCAGACCGGCCCGTTCTTCGTCGAAGGCGCCGAGCCCGGCGATACCGTGGCCGTCCACTTCGTCTCGGTCGAGCCTGCACGCGACTGGGCTGCATCAACGACCGTGCCGCTTTTCGGCGCGCTGACGTCCACGCACCTGACCGCAACCCTGCAAGACCCGCTGGCCGAGGTGGTCTGGATCTGGGAACTGGACCGGGCCGCGCGGCTGTGCCGGTTCACTGCCGCCGGCAGCGATTTCACCGCGGATCTGCCGATGGACCCGATGCACGGCACGGTCGGCGTGGCACCGGCGAACCTGGAAGTCCGGTCTGCGCTGGTGCCGGACGCCTTTGGCGGCAACTTGGACACGCCGGAAATGCGCGCCGGCGTCACCTGCTATCTGGGTGTCAACGTGCCCGGTGCGCTGCTGTCGATCGGGGACGGGCACGCCCGCCAGGGAGAGGGCGAGACCTGCGGCGTCGCGGTCGAGTGCGCGATGAACACGGTCATCGTGGTCGATCTGCTGAAGGGTGTGGCTACGCCGTGGCCGAGGCTCGAGTCGGACACTCACATCATGTCCGCAGGATCGGCCCGACCGCTCGAGGACGCTTTCCGGGTTGCGCAGCTGGACCTGGTCCGGTGGACGGCTGAGCACGCCGGGCTGTCGTTGCTGGATGCCTACCAGTTCGTCAGCCAGGCTGTCGAAGCGCCGCTGGCCAACGTGGTTGACACGAACTACACGTCGGTAGCGAAGCTGCGCAAGGACTGGCTGCCGGGAGGGTCCGTCCGGCCGGTCATGGGCGGGTTGCATGATCAGCTGCGCGAGGTCGCGCGAAGCTGGCGCTAACATTCGCAGGTCCGCGAGTGGTGCCGGGTGGCGGCTGTAAACGACCTCGCACTGGGCTGATTCCCGCTGAGTGACGCCGGGCAAGTTCGCGGTAGATCTCCGGATTGGTATCGACCCACTCCTTGGCGCTTCCGCTGACCTCCCGCGCGATCCTTGCCGGAGTACCGACCGCCAGCATGCCGTCCGGCACGGTCATTCCCGGCGGTACGACAGACCCGGCCGCGACAAGCGCGCGCCTGCCGATGATGGCGCCGTCCAGGACGGTCGCGCCGTTGCCGATCAGCGCCTCGGTGGCGATGACCGCGCCGTGCACCACGCACAGATGGCCGACGGTCACGCCCTCGCCGATCTCGGTAACCGGGTCCTCGCCGCCATGCAGTACCGAGCCGTCCTGGATGTTCGCTCCGCGCCGGACGATGATCGGACCGAAGTCCGCGCGCAGTACCGCTCCGTACCAGACAGATGCCTCATCCTCGACGCGGACGTCACCGACAAGCGTAGCTGTCGGGGCGATCCAGGCTGAGGGGCTGACAGTGGGCTCCCGGCCCTCGAACGCGAAGAGTGGCATCCGGCAATAATCGCATCTGTCGGCGATGCCCGGCTTGGCCAGTACCCTGTCATCAGCGGATGTCCGCACATGAACTGGATGGTTCCATGATCGATCCGGGCGGTCCGGCCGGCCTGGGGCAAGAAAAGTCCGGGCCAGGTGAGCCGGAGGTCAGCTGGCTTCGCCCGTCACCACTGCTGCTACGCGCCCGGCGGATCGAGGTAGCGGGGGTCACTGTGCCGGCCGCGATCATCGGCGGCCTGGCCGGCCAGGTTGCCTCGGCTGCGGTGGGCATTGCCATTGCAGCCGCGATGGTCATCGCTGGCCTGCTCGCGGAGCGGTTCCTAGCCCGCCGGGTCGCGTCGTGGGAGTACGCGGAGCGCAATGACGACCTGATGGTCCGGCGCGGTGTACTGATCCGCCGGCTGTCAGTCATTCCCTACGGTCGCATGCAGTTCATCGACGTCACGGCTGGTCCGCTCGAGCGGGCACTCGGTCTGGCGACGCTGCGCATGCACACCGCCGCGGCGGCGAGTGACGCGCGCATCCCCGGGCTGGAATCTGGCGCCGCCGCAGCGCTGCGGGATCAGCTCGCGGCGCTGGGCGAGGCGCAGGCAGCTGGGCTGTGACGGGGCCCGGCCCGGCCGGGTCGCCCGCCAGCGGTCCGCTGCCGGACCGGCCGCTGCCTGCGGCGTCAGCGCTGGTGCGGGAAGCGAGCTGGCACCGGCTGCATCCGCTCTCGCCGCTCGTCCGGGCTGGCCGCCAGATGATGAGCCTGCTCGTCGTCCTGATCGGGATCGCAGTGCTGAACCAGCACCAGGATGGCAACCTGGTGGCCGACCTCGTCGTCATCGTGGCCGCGCTGGTCGGCGGCTTTGTCAGCTGGCTCGTGACGCGCTGGCAGATTGCCGACGGAGTCCTCCGTATCGACACCGGCCTGCTGCGGAGGGAATCTCGCCGGTTCCCGCTGTCGCAAGTCCAGGCCGTCGATGTGGTGCAGACCGGGCTGGCCCGCCTGCTCGGGCTGGCAGAGCTGCAGCTCCGGATCGCAGGCGGCGATTCAGCCCGGGGTGGCCGACTGGCCTGCCTGAAACTTGCCGACGCTGAGCAGCTGCGCAAGCAACTGCTCGCGCTGGCCGCGGTCCCGGCGGGCGGTCTTGCCCCTCCCGCGACACGGCCTGCCTATGATGCGGAAGCGGTGCTGGGCCCGGCCGGTCAGCCTGCCGCGCGGACGCTGTTCCGGGTGCGTGCCAGCCGGATCCTCGTCGCAATCCTGCTGACGAGGTCCGGAGCCACTGGGCTGGTGGTCGCCGTTGCCACCTGGCTCACCGCGCAGTTCACCGGCTCAGCCGGGGTAGTTGCGCCGTTCCTGCCGGTAGCGTTTGGTGTCGCTGCGAGGCTGTTCCGCCAGTTCAACGGCGAGTACGGCACGACGGTCGCCCTGGCGCAGGACGGAATCCGGCTGAGGTCCGGCCTCGTCCAGACAACGGCAGAAACCATCAGGCCTGGCCGGATCCAGGCTGTCCGGCTGGTTGAACCGCTGATCTGGCGGCCGCTGGGCTGGTGCCGACTGGAGGTCGATGTAGCCGGGGCTCGGCAGCGGAGCGAGGACCGGACTGAGGGTCAGCGTCTGCGTGCTCTCATTCCGGTAGGCACGCGGGCCGAGGCTGATCTGCTGCTCGCCGAACTGCTCGCGAGTCCGCCGCTGCCGTCCCAGCGGCCGCCGTCACGGGTTCGGTGGAAGGCGCCGCTCAGCTATCACTTCCTGAGCTGGAGCGGAGACGGTCGGTATGTCGTGGCTGCCCGCGGCCGGGCCTGCCGGCAGACCACCTGGGTTCCGCTCGAGAAAGTGCAGAGCATCCGCTGGGTGCAGGGCCCGCTCCAGCGCTGGCTCGGTCTGGCCACGGTGCACCTCGACGTAGCGGGCAAGCGTGTTGGCGTCAAGATCGAGGACCGCGACAGCGCAGAGGCGCTTGAGATCCTCCGCGCGCTGCCGGACCTTGCCAGGGCCGCGCGATCACGCGCTAGCTAGCACCGCGAAGACGATCACGTTGCTGAGGTAGTGGCCCGTGCTCGGATCGAAGGTGCCGCCGCACGTGATGAGCCTCAGCTGGGCATCGGGAACGGGGCCGTACACATCGGCGGTGGGGAACTTCTTCTTCAGGAACGTGCGAACTGCTGTGACCCTGAATGCGGCCAGGCTGCCGCGGTGGCGGCGGACGTAGATCAGGTTGCCGGGCTTCAAATCACGTAGCCGGAAGAAGATGCCAGGACCGAGAGAGGAGTCGATGTGGCCGGCGATGACCGCCGCCCCGATCGCGCCCGGTCGCGGACTGCCGGTATACCACCCGGCGACTGCCGTGCTGGACGGCACTTGCAGCGTCCCGGCACGTGTCACTCCGAGCCGGACGAGCGCGGACTTGACGCCGATTGCCGGGATGTCCAGTGCGGTGGGCACGGGGACCGCGGCTGATAGCGCTTGGGCCGAGGCCGCCCACTTGCCTCGCGGCACTGGCACCAGCGGTGGTTTCCCCGGTGGTGTCGCCGGACGTCCGGTGTGACCGGCCCATGCCAGCCCCGCCAGGGCTGCGCAGGCCATCGTGATGCCGATGAGGGCGCCCGCCACTGCCCACGGTCGGCGAATCAGCCGGGTTGGCGAGGTGTGGCGGCCGCCCCTCATCTGACTGTGTGCACCTTTGCGCAGTCGGAACTGCTAGCGAGCATGCAACGCGGGCCGCCGCCGGCGCATGACCAGCACTATGCCGGTGGCCGCCATCAGCACGCCAGCGAGGCCAGCGGCCGCCCACGGCAGGAGTGCGGCGCCGGGTTGCGCCGCCGTCCCGCCGAATCCCGTCATCGGTGCACCCATCGGATCGACCTTGCTGCCCTGGGCGTCCATCAAGCAATCAATCACCAGCTTTCCGTGGCTGTCCAGGACCACCAGGGTGTAAAGGGAGTCGGCCATCAGGCCGACGGTATTTGTGGTGCTCTCGCTACTGCCAGCCACGCGAATCATCAAGGTGCCAGGTTTCACCGCGCGGTAACCGGTGACGCTGGCGAACGTCAGGTGCCGCGTGAGCTTGGTGCGACCAACCGTCACGGCCACGACGTGCTGATCCAGCGAGGCCTGAATGACCCGGACGAGAGCCTTGCCAGGCGGTGCAGTCAGCCGGTCCGGGATGATCTGCAACCGGAGGCCGGAGGCCGGGCCCATTCCGGCCACGGTGTAGGCGTGGCCAGCGATCACGTTGACCGCCGTCGACAGGACCGGCTTTGAGCTTGACGGGGCACCGGCGCTGCGCATCGCGACCGTGTAGTCGCCCGCTGCCACCTGCTCGAACGGCGAGACCGTACCGTAGCTCACGTGATGGAGGACTGTCTCAGCGCTCGAGTTCCCGAACGAATACAGGTAGACGTCAACTGACGGTGCGTTCGGGGAGAGGTGGGCGAGCCTTACCCAGCCGACTCCGGTCGATGCCGACGCAAGCGGGGCCACGACGGCGAGCGGTCCGAGAGTGAGGCCGGTGGCCGCTAACGTTACCGCAGCAGCTGTTTTGGCCAGCCTCGTTAGAGGGCGTGCTGTTCTCATTCGATGTCTCTTTCTGAGCAGGGATTCGGTAAGTGCTCAGTGACCTGCTTCCCGATCACGGCGACGCTCCGGCGCTGAGCAGTCCGGCGGGGCTGGGGGCGGGGAACTTGATCTGGACCTCCGTAGTCCGGTCGTGATGGCGTAGCGAGACGACCGGGAGCAAAGGGGGGGCTTACTTGGGCGCGAACCCAGGCCGCAGTCGCTCGGGGGCGTCGGTTCCCTGGGAGCTGTGCCCGATTCGGGCGCGGTGAAATGACATGGCGCTGCAGCCACGGCCGGAGTGTTGTCGCGATTACCGTCGGCCATGACGGAACCGGCTGTGGACGGCTTTCCCTGCTCACACCAAGCCACCACCCCCAGACCACATCAGAAAGCACGACGCGGCCTTAACTGCGCCAGTTCACCACATCACAACCTGTAGCCACAGCAGAACGCAGAGATTAATGCCATGAAGACTTCGGTGTCCGGCTGACGTGGCCGTTTTGCGCTTTGCCAGCGAGCCAGTAATGCTCTGGCAAAAGCCGCAGAAACCGCTGTGCGCACGGATACCGTGCGGCTGGGGCCACAGGCTGGCCGCGTCTGCCCGCTGATCCGGCGCGGCCACGTAGGGAACCCTGCCGAAGGGACGGGAGAGCTGATGCCGCACGGGCCTAGCCGGCACGACCCGGACTACCCGGCCGTACGCAGGCCGAGGCGAGATGCGATCTCCGAGGACCGCTGGCCGGCTCGGGACAATTGGCCGCCCGCCCATGGCGGCGGCAGGTCACGTCAGGGGGACGGCATGCCGCAAGGGCCGTCTCGCCGGCCGTCGCCGCATGCCGGCAGGCGCCGCAGGGCCGCAGAGACCAACGGACGGTGGCGGCGCAAGAGCACGCTTGCTAAGGCCGGGTACATCACGGCAATCGTGGTTGCCGTCGTGGTCATGGTTGCCGGTATCGGCGCTTATGCCGAGTACCGGCGCCTGGAGGGCAACATCACGAAGGTGAAGGTCGGCGGCCTGTCTGGCCGGGCCGTCTATGGCGCACTGAACATACTGGTTCTGGGCTCCCAGCAGAGGGCCGGCCAGCGTGGCCATTTCGGCGTTGCGGCAGGCTCTTCGCGTCAAACCAGCAACTCCGACAACCTGCTGCTGATCCACCTTGACCCGACTCACACCCACGCCGCGATCTTGTCCATTCCGAGGGACCTCTTCGTGTACGAGCCCGGCTGCAAGGCTCGTAGCCGGTTTATCGGCATCGGCATCCAGGGGCCCTACACCTACCCGCCAGGCAACCTGATCGACGGCGCACTGAACATCGGCGGCCCGACTTGCGCCGTAGCCACCGTCAAGGACCTGACCAGCATCAGTCTCGATCACTTCGTCGAGTTCAATTTCAACTCGTTCCGCACCATGGTCGATGCCCTCGGTGGCGTCGAGGTATGCGTGCCCAGGGGCGGGTACCACGATCCCAAGTCGCACATCAACCTGAGCCGTGGCCTGCACCTGCTCAAGTAC
>DASXIA010000034.1:0-15301 GCA_036488155.1 Streptosporangiaceae bacterium
GAGTATCCGCGCACGTCCTGCAGGTACAGCGTGTTGACCAGGAGGAACCCGCCGAGGGCTGCGAAGGCGCAGATGGCTATCACGACAGCGCCGGAGAACGGGGCGCTGCGGAAGAACCGGGGATCGATCAGCGGCTCAGGCCGCCGTGGCTCGTAGCTTGCCAGCGCTATCAGCGCCGCCGCCGAGACGACAAAGCAGCTGAGGATCTTCGGCGACGTCCAGTCCGATCCCGGCCCTTCGATCAGCGCGTAGACCAGCGCGGCCAGCAGCACGATGATCAGCAACTGACCGGCCGGATCGAGCTTGCGCGCCCGTGGTGCCCTGGATTCAGGCACGAACAAGGCGGTGAGCACGATTGCCGCGATACCCACCGGGACGTTGACCCAGAAGATGCCGCGCCAGCCAACTGTTTCGACTAGCAGGCCGCCGGTGATCGGCCCGAGGGCCATGCTCAGCCCGACCACTCCGCCCCAGATGCCGATCGCCCTGGCTCGCTCTTTTGGCTCAATGAATGTGTTGGTGATGATCGACATCGCGACGGGGTTAAGCATGGATCCGCCGATGGCCTGCAGCATGCGGAACGCGATCAGCCAGCCGAGGCCAGGCGCCAGGCTGCAGAGTAGCGATCCGGCGGTGAACAGAGCCAGGCCGGTCTGGAACGTCCGCCGCCTGCCAATCCGGTCTGCGGTCGACCCGGACAGCATCAACAAGCTCGCCAGTACGAGGGTGTATGCGTCGATGGTCCACTGCAGGCCAGAGACCCCAGCGTGAAGGTCGCGGCCTATCGACGGCAGCGCGACATTGACGATCGTGACGTCCAGCCCGACGATAAACAGGCTCATGCAGCAGATCGCCAGGACGAGCAGCCGGCGCGAATGGCTCAGGTCCACTGGGTGGTTCGGTAGCGCTGGGTGGTTCGGTTGCGCTGGGTGGTTCGGCTCCGCCACGTGGCTCGGTTCCTCCGGTGGCTCAGTTCGTTGGGATTGCGCGGCCTGGCCGGGTGGCTTCGGCCGGGCCGGGTAGCGTCGGTCGGTCGGGGGCTTCGGTCGCGTCCGGTGGCTCGCTCGCGCCGGATGGCCCGGCCGGGAGCGGGACCATCCCTCCTAGTATGCCGGGCTAACAGTTGGTCAACGAAAAGTTGACGTCAACCGTCAACGCACGGTTGACGGCAAATGACGCGTCAACTTATGGTTGACCCATGACGCCTCCACCCACCCTTCAGGAGCTCATCGAGACAGTCCGGCAGGACTCAAGCTCCGACCAGCCTCTCGACCAGCTTGTCGCGGCTGCCGCCGCGGCGGCGCAACTGGAGGAGACCACTGATGCCCTGCTCGGGTACTTCGTCGACCGCTGCCGTCGTGATGGCCGGTCTTGGACAGAGATCAGTTCTGCACTCGGTGTGACGAAGCAGGCAGTGCACAAGCGGTTCGCGTCGGCGGCCGCCACGCACATTGCGGCCGCGATCCCGGCACCGACCTTTGAGCGGTTCACCGACCGGGCCCGGCACGTCATGGCCGAGTCCGGCCAGGCCGCAATCTCCCTCGGAGATGATTTCGTTGGCACCGAACACATGCTCCTGGCCCTGTTCACCGAGCCAGCGGGCATCGCGGGCCGGGCACTGGCCGCGATGGACGTCGGCGAAGACGCGGTGCGCGCCGCCATCCGCGCCGCTGGAGACCGCACGCCCGGCACAGCGGGGCGGTCAGCCTCGGCTGAGCCGTCAGCCGCTGCTGAGCCGTCAGCTGCAGCCGGAGATGCTGCCAGTGCCACCGCAACGCCACCCGCCGGAACCAGGCCGCCGTTCTCCGGGCCGGCCAAGCGCGCGCTGCGCGACGCCCTCACTGTCGCGCTCGAGTTCAGCCACAACTACATCGGCACCGAGCACCTGCTGCTTGGCCTGTACCGGCAGGAAGACAGCCTCGCATCGCAGATCCTCACGCGGTCCGGTGCGCTCGAATCCACTGCCCGTGCGCACGTCACAGCGATGCTGCGCGGCTATGGCACAGGCCACTAGCAGCGCGCACGCAGGCCGTGGCCATCGCGCGGGCGCAGCCAAGGTTCAGCGCTGCTCCGCAAGCATCCGCCGCAGCAGGCGCGGGCCGCCCGCACGGACGGCAAGGTGCACATCGGTCAGGTCGCGCTGGGCTGCGGCCGACCCGCCAAATGCGGCTGCGGACAGCTCGGGCGCCACGTTGGCGACGGCGAGGATCGCGCCGGCGGCGCCGAGCGGTCCGGCCAGGGCAAGCAGCGCCGACGACCCCACGTAGGTGGCGCCAGAGTAGTGCGCCACCTCGGCCAGCAGCCGGTCAGGATCCCCCGACGAGTCCTTGATCCCGGCCACCGGAAGTCCGGCGAGCGCTTCGACCGGGACGCCCGGCGCCGACACCCACGGCACGTGATACGCCAGGACCGGTACGCCGGCAGCGGCGTCGCGGACGGTGGCGTAGTACGCGCGCAGGTCCGCGGCACCCGGCGGCGGCCAGGCCAGCACGGCGTCTGCGCCCGCTTTGACCGCTTCGGTTGTCAGAGCTGCCGCGCGCTTCGCGCTCGCGGCACCGGTCCCTGCAATCACTGGCGTGGCGGCTGGCACCACGGCCCGGACGGCCGCGACGATATCGCGGCGCTGAGCATCGTCGAGGCGGTCCGGCTCACCGGTCGTGCCGCAGGCAAGAACTGCCTGCATGCCCGCCGCCACCAGGTCGCCCGCGAGTTTCGCTGTAGCCGGCGCATCTGGCTGCTCGGCAGCGTCGCGGATAGTCACGAGCGCCACGCCGACGCCGGTAAATACCGTCATTTCTGTGTCAGCCTTTCCGTCGCTCTTGTTCGCATGGTCGACAATCGACAATAATCTCAGAAACGCCGGACGTCGCGGGAGGCTGGGTGCGCGGCAAGCGGTTCGATGACAAGGTTGCCGTCGTGACTGGCGGCTCTAACGGACTGGGCCGTGCCATCACCAGCGGGTTCGCCGCCGCGGGCGCCCGCGTGTTGGTCTGCGATCTGGTCGATACCGGATTCTTCACCGACAAGCAGGAAATCGCAACCATCGTCGCCGACGTCGCAGACCACGGCACGGCCGCACTGGCCATGGATACCGCGATCGGCCGCTGGGGGCATGTGGACATTCTGGTCAACGATGCGGCCGCTTACCCAGACGGAACCGTGCTGGAGATGACGGGCCCGGAATGGGATCGCGTCTTCGCGGTGAATGTCACCGGTGCGTTTCTCCTGACCCAAGCGTTCGCCCGGCACTGCATCGAACGCGGCGCGCCCGGTGCGGTAGTCAACATCTCCACTGGCTCAGCACGCAACCCCAGGCCCGCCGGGGCGGCCTATGCCGCATCGAAGGCGGCGGTCGAGACGATGAGCAAGGTCTTCGCGATGGAACTGGGGCCGCATGGCATCCGCGTCAATGTCGTGGCGCCGGGTTACATCGATGTCCGCGGGTGGAGTTCGGCGTTCCCGGACCGGGCACCGGACGATTTGCGTGCACAGCTGGTGGAGTCCATCCCGCTCGGCCGGGCCGGCGAGCCGGCCGATATCGCCACTGCCGTGGCGTTCCTATGCAGTGCGGAAGCGAGCCACATCACCGGGACGGTGCTGGAAGTGGATGGTGGATCAAACGCGGGACGCTTCGCGCTCCGAGCGCACGCAGCTCCGGCGGGCAGCAGTGTCCGCGGCTGAGGCAACCATGTCCCCGCAGCCCGCCGGCGAGCAGAGCGCGACGGGGCAGCCCATCCTGGAGACACATGACCTCGCGCGCTACTTCACCGCAGGACGCAGCGGGGTGGCCGGCCACCGCCAGGTACTGAAGGCGATCGACGGTGTCAGTTTGACGATCAGTCGCGGCGAGACCCTTGCGCTCGTGGGTGAAACCGGGTCCGGCAAGACGACGTTCGGCCGGCTGCTGCTTGGCCTGTACCGGCCGACCAGCGGGGACATCCTGTACCGGGGTGCAAGCATCCTGGACCGCAAGAGCGGAGCGGCCAAGGCGGCGCGCCGCCAGATCCAAGGTGTCTTCCAGGACCCGTACTCCTCGCTGAATCCGACGATGACGGTCAGCCAGCTGCTTACCGAGGTGCTGAAAGTGCACCAGGTAGTGAGGCGGGAGGACCGGGCGCAGCGGGTGGACGAGCTGCTCACCACGGTGGGACTCTCGGCCGCCCAGGCAGGACGCAGGCCGCACGCCTTCAGCGGCGGCGAGCGTCAGCGCATCGGCATCGCCCGGGCGCTGGCAGTCGAGCCGGAGGTCGTGATCGCGGACGAGCCGCTGTCTGCGCTGGATGTGTCGATCCAGGCGCAGGTGCTCAACTTGATGATCCGGCTGCAGGACGAGCGGGGCCTGACGTACCTGTTCGTCACCCACGACCTCGACGTCGCCAGGCACATCAGCCAGCGCACCGCGGTGCTGTACCTCGGCCGGGTTGTAGAGGTAGCGCCGACGGCGGAGATCTTCGCCGAGCCGCTGCATCCCTATACGGCGGCACTGGTGCGCGCCGCGCCTCGCGTCACCACGCAGCGCAAGACCATCAAGCCTGCGCTGACCGGCGACATACCGAACGCGCTGGACCGGCCCGCTGGCTGTCATTTCCACCCGCGCTGCCCGATGGCGATGGACGTCTGCCGGGTCCGCGAGCCGACTCTCCTGCAACTCGGCGGCGGCCGCACGGTCGCCTGCCACTTGCATGGCCCGTAACTCGGCAAGTCCGCGGCATAGCTCGCGGGCGTTTGCTGGCTGAGATGCGTCCGCGATGCTCAGCGCCGCACACGGGCGCGGTCACGCGCCCCGTTTGAGCCGGCTATACCAGTCACGCATCGCCGAAGCCGGTGAGGTAGTGGTCGCGCAACTCCTTGCGAAGGCGGGGAAGGTCGCCGTTGGCCACGGCGTCGAGGATGCCGCGATGCCGCTCGACCGCGTCATCAAGCCCGATACCCTGGCGCTCGATCTCCGACCGCATGAGCGCGCCCATTTGGCTGTTAAGCATGCTCCACAGATCCTTGAGCCGGCGCCTGCCGGACACTTCGATGATCAGCTCGTGAAACTGGGTGTCGCTGGCGACGAGTGCATCTAGGTCGTCGGTGCGCGCCGCGATCGACATGTGGTCGAGTGCGAGCCGCAAGGCCTTGGCAAGCTCCTTCCGGTGCGGGCCGAAGCCACCCTCGACACTGGCATCCTCAAGAGCGCAGCGGGCGAAGCAGACATCTTCCGCGTCTTCTTGCGACATCCGGGTGACTACGCTGTAGCGGCGCGGGACGATCGCGATCAGGCCCTCCGCCTGGAGGCTGCGCATCGCGTCCCGGATCGTGCCGCGGCTGACACCGAACTCGGCGGCGAGATTCGCCTCGACCAGCCGGGTCTCGGCGGGCAGCTCGTTATTCAGGATGCGATGCCGCAGCGCGCGGCCGACCGCTTCCGGGAGGGAGACATGCTCCAGCATGCTCTCGCTCCTCCTTTGTCCCGCCGTGCAATGTCGTGGTCACTGTAGCTGGAGCGCTTCAAGGGTCAAGCCGGCCCTGCCCTCGCTGGTAACGTCAGCAGTTATAACGGCTGACGGACCGCTCAGGATCGGCGTGATTCCCGGCCCGTGACCGGGCAGCGGGCTTGCCCCGTGCACAACCATCCCAATAGTGACAAACCCACGGCGATAGCCCATATTGTACCGAGCATCCAGGTCGGTGACCGCGACGAGGTCGCCGAGCAGCAGCTGCCCGCCGCCTGGGGGCTCGGTGAGCTGCAGGTCCAGGTCCCAGCTCACCGCCGGGCGTCCGATTCCGTTACCCGCTAGCTTGGACGGCACTGCTGCACGGACCGCGATCGCTGCCGCGCCACCGTCAGCTAGGTCGGCGGGAAGAGCAGCGAACGTCGCCGGGTCGATGTTGCCCACCGCGATCTCGGAATCCAGCCGCGGCGGCCGCCAGCCCTGGCCACTGCTGCGGACGAGCACTTCATCTCCCGGCCGGAGCAAGGCTAGCTGTTCAGGTTGCAGCGCCACGACGACGCGGCCTTCTTCGCCGCGCTTTCCGAGCACGACGCCTCGGGCCCCTGCGGCAGGGCCGGTACGTACCTGCGCGGGGTTGCCGATACAGGCAAAGGTGGTCAGCGCGTGCCGTGCCGCCGGGTCGGGATGCATCAGGCAGGCGCCCGGTGCCGCGTGGTCGGCATGCAGGCTGAACACCGGATCGCCGAGCTGGAAATCGAGCACGATGCCGCCGTCACCGGCTGGCACATACGGGGCGCCGTCACGGTCCACGCGGTAGGGCGACTCGCCAAGCCTGGCATGCTCGGCGATCCCGAGCAGGTTGACCGTGGTCATCACTGCTCACCTGTCCGGGAGTGCAGCCAGGTCGCCAGGTTGGCGTCGGTATCGTCGATGATCCGGAATGCGTCCGCGGGGCCGGACATGAGGGTGCTGGGCCCGGGCCCGTGGCCGAACAGCATGCACTGGCCGGTGGAGATGACACCGATCGTTAGGTATCCGTTGCGATACCCGCGGCCGTACCGGTGATCCGAATCTTGCAGGCAAACCAGGTCACCGATGCGCAGTCCCTCCAGGCCTAGCGAAAGGTCTGGGCCGAGCCCGAGATAAGCGCCCATCAGATCAGTGTTGGCGTACTCCGACACCATTCCTGCTCCGGCTCCGATCGCCTCGGCAGGTACCCTCGCCGCAACGTGCACCTCAAGCCGGCCGTCGGCTGCCGTTCCGCCCGGCAGCGCCGCCAGGAGGCCGGGATCACAGTTCTTGACGACGATCTGCGGGTGATCCGCAAGGGTCAGCCCCTGCCCGACGGCGAAGACCGTCACCGGATCACCAGGTGCGAGCTGTGCCAGCACTGGCTCGGGGAAGTCCGCGAGCACGTACGCATGCTGGCCGATGACATGGCCTGATGCGCCCGCGGCTGGCCCCGCCGCCACCTGGACGCGGTTGCCTACGCAAGTCAGGTACTGCAGCGCCATGTTGGCGCCAGCGTCCCGGTTCCGGATCGACGCACCGGGCTCCAGGTGATCGCTGGCATACCCGGTAGCCGGGTCACCACAGTGCACGCCCAGGGTTACCGCACCCATGCCGGGGAGGACGAACGGCCTCCCGTCCGGGTCCACCCGGTAGGCGTGCCGGTCGGCAAGCGCCGGCCAGATCTCGCCAGCCAGCACCTGCCGGGCCAGCCGCCGAGGAGAGGTGCTCAGCTTCACGACGCCACGGCCGCAGCGCCAGCCCCGGCGGCCGCTCCCCCGGAACTCCCCGCCTCGTGCCGGCCAAGCGGGAAGTCCACCCACGCGCGGCGCCGGTGCGAGAGCTCGAACGCATTGATCGTCTCCTGGACCAGCGCGCCCTGGGTGAAGTCTCCCTGGGCTGTCCGGGCCGGATCGCTGATCTCACTGATGAAGTCGCTCACTAGATTGGAGTAGAAGAGGTACTCCCAGGGCTCGCCGGAATGACCACCCGGCGGGAAGAACCTGGCGGGGATGTCTTCCGGGACGAACTCTACGGCGTTCTTACGCGCGGTCCGGATGGTCTGGCAACAGCCAAACTCGTCGACTAGCCGCACGAGCAGCGCGCCTTCGGAGCCGTAAATGCGCGCCTCAATGCCCGGGTAGTTGCCCACGGTGACGTAGGACGACTGAATCGACGCGAGCACACTCGGGCCGAATTCCGCGATCCACATGTCGCCATCATCGATATTCGCCCGCGTCATCAGGCCGGTGTCGCGGATGAGACGGTTGGGCACGAAGTTGCGCATGGCTCCGACTACCGCGGTCAGCGGCTGGCCGAGCCACCAGTGCATGATGTCGATGATCGGCGCGCCATAGCCTTCGATGGACGAGACCGAGATCTCATCAGGATGGGCGTCCGGGTCGTACTGGCGCAGCGGCGTACCCGGATCGATCCATTGGCTGTTCTGCTCGTAGCCGTTGAAGATGTAGGGCTCGCCGACGAAGCCTGAGTCGATCAGTTCCTTGGCATACTGGATCGCGGGCGCATACCGGAACGTGAAGCCGAGCTTGGTCCGCAGGCGTCCGCTCGCGGCGAGCCGGGCGGCTTCGAGAGTCTTGCGGTAATCAATATGCACTGGCTTCTCGCACAGCACATGCTTGCCGGCCGAGAGGGCATCGACAGATATCTGGTGATGCGGCTGGTTGCCGGTCACGACGTCGATCACGTCGATTCGCGGGTCGTCGAGCAGCTCGCGGTAGTCGGCGGCGGTCCGGCGCACGCCGAACTTCGCCGCTGCTGTCGCCAGCGCGTCGGGGTTCACGTCCGCTAGCGCGACGACCTCAGCCCGTGGATCACGCTGCCAGCCGGGGATGTGCGCCATCTGCGCCCATCGCCCGCTGCCTACCACAGCGACCCGGATCCGGTCTGCCGTCATAGTGCCTGCCTTCCGGTTGCCCGCCGCGAGCTAGCAGCCCCCGGTCCGGCGGAAAAGGGTGAGCAGCGGCCAGCCGTCGAGCCAGCGCCGCAGGTTGCCGGCGGCCTCGACTGCCGTCGCGAGTTCTGCCTCGAGCGGGCTGGCGATGAGCACGTTCACGGCAGCATCTGGCATCGCCGCTCGCTCGTCCGTGCCCGGCCAGGTATGCGTCCCTCGCTCGTCGTCCCATTGTCGACAATCAACGATGATTCCGAGTCGCAGTCACTCAGTCAAGCCCGGCGCCGGGCCAACTTTGCTCATGTGCCCAACGTAACAACCGGGTGTCAGCGCAAGACAGGTATTGACTGGCTGAAAACGGCATCCCTACAGTTGGCTCAGTTGTCGACAATCGACGAGATTCGACATCGAGGAATTGGAGTGTGACATGCTCCGAGCCACTCCCTCCCGTATTGTCAGCGCGATCAGCCTGGTTGGCCTTGCGGCTACGGCGGCCGCGTGCGGCGGCAGTAGTAGCACGGGCGCACCAGGCGGCGGATCCACCGCCACCGTCAGCACGCTGGTCATCGCCAACGCGGTGAAGGTTGACACGCTGGACCCCGAGGCTAACTCGGTCAACGAGTCCATCTGGCTGGACCAGAACCTGTACAGCAGGCTGCTGCAGCCAAACGCCACCGGCACTGGCCTGCTCCCGGACCTGGCCGAGTCCTGGAACATCTCATCTAACGGCCTGATGTACACCTTCCACCTGCGACCGGACGCGAAGTTCTCTAACGGCACCCCGGTCACCGCAAGCGACGTTGTCTACTCAATCAAGCGGTCCCGCGCCTTCTCCGGCGGCTGGGGATTCCTGCTGACCCCGGTCAAAGACATCGCGGCCCCGGACCCGCACACCGTAGTGATCAAGCTGAGCGAGCCGCATGCGCCGCTGCTGGCCGACCTGGCGATGTATGCCTACTCGGTTGTGCCGGAGCAGCTAGTGAAGTCCGAGGGTGCGTCCTTCTTCCAGCACCCGGTGGGCAGCGGGCCGTTCATGGTGACCTCCTACAGCCCGGACAGCGAGGTCGACCTGAAGGCCAACCCGTACTTCTACGGCACGAAGCCCAAGATTAAGAAAGTCCGCGTTCTCATCGTCCCGAACGACAACACCAGGGTGCTGATGCTGGAGAGCAAGCGCGCGGACGTCATCGAGAACCCGCCGGGCAACCTCGTCAGCCAGATCGACAAGACGCCGGGTATGAACGTCGACCTGTTCCCGTCCACGAGAGTCGACTTCATCCAGCTCGATGAGCACTTCAAGCCGTTCAAGAGCGCGCTGGTGCGTCAGGCGATTAACTACGCGATCAACCGGAACGCCATCGTGAAGCTCGCCTACCAGGGCCATGCGATCCCGGGCGCGTCATTCCTGCCGTACAAGATGGAGTACTACGACAGCTCGATCCATCCCTATCCGTACGACGTAGCGAAGGCCAAGCAACTCCTGGCACAGGCGGGGTACCCGCACGGTTTTAACGCGTTCCTGATCACGGTCAGCGGCGACGTGGCCGGACAGGCCGAGGCCGTCGTGCTCAAGTCCGAGCTGGCCGCGGTAGGCATCAACCTGAGCATCCAGTCGTACGAGCTGCTGACCGCCTACGCCAAGGAGGACGGCGGCCACTCCGAGTTCGGCGAGCGGTACTGGACCAACGACATCATCGACCCGGACGAGGTAGCCACTTTCGGCGCCGACTGTCAGGGCGGCGCCAACGCGTTCAACAGCTACTGGTGCAGCACGCAGGCGAACAAGCTGGTCACGCAGGCCAGAGCCGAGCTGAACCCGACGGTCCGGCAGCAGCTCTACAACCAGGTTCAGCAGATCGTCTACCAGCAGTCGCCGTTCGTGGTTACCGACTACAGCCCTTACCGGTACGGCGTGGGCGACTGGGTGCACGGCTTCCACGTCACTCCGCTCGGAAACTACGACTTGTCCCTGGAATCCCTGACCGTCAGCTCGCACTAGGCCGAGGGGCCGGGAGGGGGTGGTGCACGTACCGGGACTCCGGCTCCGGTACGTGCACTGCCCCAACGGCCCCCGGAAGCCCCGTCGCAGCCCGCCTGATGCTCCGGTGACGACCACAGGGAGGCGATAGTGAGCCGGTTCGGCACCCTGCCGCGGCGCCTGGTTCACGTGGCCATCGTGATGTTCGGCATCACGCTGGTGACCTTCTTCCTGCTGCGGCTCATTCCCGGCGACCCTGCACTCGCGATTCTCGGCAGCAGCTACACCCACTCCAGGGCCGTCGCCATCGACAACTTCCTTGGCCTGAACAGGCCGATCTGGACCCAGTACGGCCTGTACATGGCCCGGCTGTTCCACGGCAACATGGGGTACTCGTACTTTTACAACGAGCCCGCAACGACGGTCATCCTGCAGCACATCGGGCCGACGATCTTCCTCGTCATCTACAGTGCGGTGCTAGCCGCCATCATCGCGTTCCCGATCGGCTTCGTATCGGGCCTGCACCGCAGCGGGGCCGTGGACCAGACCGCCCGGGTCTTCTTCACGCTCAGCTTCGCGATGCCCGCCTTCTGGCTCGGCATCATCCTGCTGCTGATCTTCAGTGTCCATCTGCCCGTGTTCCCGCTGAGCGGCTTCGGCCGCGGGATCACTGGCCACCTGTACTACTTGTTCCTGCCGGCGCTGACCATCGCGCTCGGCTTCTCCACCGTGCTGGTCCGGAGCCTGCGCGCGGCGACCATCGCTACGCTGCAGTCCGAGTTCATCGACACGGCCCGGATGAAAGGCATTTCCTGGTCGCGGGTGCTGTGGCGCCACGTCTTCCGCAACGCTGTGCTCGCCGTGGTCGCGGTCTACGGCGTCAATCTGGCCTACCTGATCAGCGGCACCGTGCTCGTGGAGAACGTCTTCTCCCTGCCGGGGCTCGGCACGCTGCTGGTCAGCTCGGTTTCCGACCGCGACTACCCGGTCGTCCAGGGTGTGACCCTGCTGTTCGCGGTGCTGATCGTGCTGATCAACCTGATGACGGACATTACCCAGGCGGCCCTGGATCCGCGCGTTGGACAGGAGATCGGCACATGAGCGCGTCGTGGGCGGCCAGTCCATCTGAGCTGCTGATGCAACTAGCCACCAGAGCGGCGGTACGCAAGCGCAGCGCTGTCCGGCGCCGGCTCACGCTCATCAGCGGGCTGGCCATGCTCGGCCTGGTGATCGCCGCGGTGCTCCTGGCGCCGGTGCTGACCGGCCAGTCGGCGACGGCCATCGACGTGCTGCACCCGCTCGCGCCACCGGGCACAGGCGGCCACCTGCTCGGCACCGATCAGTACGGCCGCGACCTGCTCGCCCGCATCCTCTATGGCGGCCGCATCGACCTCGCCATCGCCTTCGGCGCGACCAGCGTGACCCTAGTCGGCGGCACCGTGATCGGCCTGCTGGCCGGTTACGTCGGCGGCCGACTCGACAGCGTGCTCATGCGCATCGTCGACCTGTTCTTCGCGTTCCCGTTCCTGGTGCTGATCATCGCGATCATCGCCATGCTAGGCCCGAGCCTGTTCAACATGTTCCTGGCCATCTGGATCACCAGCTGGGTCAGCTATGCGCGGATCATGCGCGCGCAGACCGTCACCGCCAAGAAGCAGCAGTATGTGCTGGCCGCCAAGGCACTCGGGTACAGCGGCTTCCGGGTAATGTTCCGGCACATCCTGCCGAACACGGCGGCGGCAGTGATCATCTTCTCGATGGTCGACGCGGTCGGCAACATTATCCTGGCAGCTTCACTCGGCTTCCTTGGCCTTGGCGTGCAGCCCCCTACGCCGGAATGGGGCTCGATGATCTCCGACGGCCAGAACTACCTGCTGACCTCCTGGTGGCTGGCAACCCTTCCCGGCCTCGCAGTTGTCGTCGTCGGGGTCGCGTTCAGCCTTATCGGTGACGGACTCGCCGACATCCTCCGGCCAGGTGACCGGTGAGCTCGCCGCTGCTGACCGTCCGGGACCTGCATAGCTACCTGGCCACCGGGCAGGGCGTCGTACGCGCGGTTGACGGAGTCTCGTTCACCGTACGCCAGGCCGAGGTCCTCGGCATTGTCGGCGAGAGCGGCTCCGGCAAGACGGCCACCTGCCGGACGATCATGGGGCTGATGCCGGCCAGCATCGTGCACACCGGCGGCGAGGTCATCTATCACCCGCACGGCGATGTCAACCTGCTCAAGCTCAGTGACCGCGAGTTCCAGGGGCTGCGCGGAGCCGATCTCGCCATGATCTTCCAGGACCCGATGACCGCGCTGAACCCGGTGCTGAGCATTGGCGATCAGCTCATCGAGGCGATCAACGCGCATTCGAAGCTAACGGCAGCAGAATCCCGCGCCCGTGCGGTGGAGTTGCTCGAGCGCGTCGGCATTCCGGCAGCATCGCGGCGCATGCGCGACTACCCGTTCCAATTCAGCGGTGGAATGCTGCAGCGTGCGCTGATCGCGATCGCGCTCGCCTCTTCGCCCCGCTTGCTGCTGGCCGACGAGCCGACCACGTCGCTGGACGTGATCATCCAGGACCAGATCCTCAGCCTGCTGCTGGAGCTCCAGCAGGACACTGGCATGAGTCTGATTCTGGTCAGCCACGACCTCGCGGTGATCAGCGAGATGTGCGACCGGATCATCGTGATGTACGCGGGCCAGGTCGTGGAGGAAGGCGCCGCCGCGGACATCATCACCGCGCCCCGCCATCCGTATACGCACGCGCTGCTGGACGCACTCCCGCATTCTGCGGCACGTGGACGCCTGCGCAGCATCGGCGGCTCGCCCCCGAGTCTGGTCGATGTGTCACCCGGCTGCCGGTTCGCGCCGCGCTGCCGCTTTGTCACTGACGAATGCCTCACCTGGCAGACCGAACTGGTGGAGGCGGGCGAGCGGGGGCACGCGGCTCGCTGCTGGCGGCATCAGGAGCTCGCGGAAAGGCAGGAGCCATGGCAGCACAGCGAGTTGGCGTAGGCGTTGTCGGCGCGGGGCGGTGGGCGAACCTCGCGCACCTGCCGGGCTGGGCAAGGGACGACCGTTGCCAGATAGTCGGTATCGCCGACCTCGATATGCAACGGGCGGCCCAGGCAGCAGCGAAATTCGATGCCCCGGTCGCGACCACCGATTACGCCGACCTGCTCGAACGCTCCGACATCCAGATCATCGACGTGGTCACCCGCGACAGCGAGCATTTCGCCATCAACTCGGCCGCCGTCGCTGCGGGCAAGCATGTGCTGAGCGAGAAGCCGGTAGCCCATGATCATCGTGACGTGCGGGCGCTGGCCGAGAAGGCCCGCGTCGCCGGGCTCAAAACCAAGGTCGGCTTCACCTTCCGGTACAGCCCGGCGGTGCGGTACCTGAAGGACCTGGTGGCAAGCGGCGCACTCGGCACGCCGTTCATCTATAACGCCTACGAGCAGAACTCGCAGTGGCTGAACCCGGACACGCCGCTGCGCAGCCGCGACCGGACCGCTGATGGACCGATCCAGGTGGCATCGCTCGAGGGGTACGGAGCACCGGTCATCGACATCGGACACTGGCTGATGGACTCCGACCTCACCGCGGTGGTTGGCGTGCTGCGCAACTTCATCCCCGAGCGGGTTCTAGCGGCGACTGGCCAGCGGGCTCGCGTCAACATCGACGACGGCGACATCTTCAACGGCGAATTCGCCAGCGGCGCGATCTGCTCGGTGCAGAGCAGTTTCGTGACGGTCGGCAACTATCCGGGTATCGAGGTCCGGGTCTACGGCAGCGAGGGCGCTGCGATCGCCAGGCTCGTCGAAGAGTTCGGCAGCTGCGAGACGTTCAGGGTGGCCAGACCCGATGATGTGGAGTTCCGTCAGGTCGAGGTGCCTGCGAAGTACTACCCGCCGGGAGGCAGTCCGCGTGAGTCCTGGCGGACGCTGTACTACGCAAACCTGACCGCCAGCTTCATCTCCGAAGTCCGCGGCGAGAGCGACGCTAACGAGGGAAACTTCGACGACGGCTCGTGGGTGCAGGAAGTGGTGAATGCGGTGGAGATTTCCCACCGCGAGCGGCGCTGGGTCACGTTGCCGCTCGAGCCCGAGCTCGCCAGCGGGGATCCGGGGGTCGTCGTCCCGGGGGCGGATACTGCAGGCGGATCCTGATGGCTGGTCAACCTGTCCGCTGGGGCATTCTGAGCACCGCGAATATCGCCCGGGCCGCGTTCCTTCCCGGAATGCGCGCCGCAGGCGGGGTGGCGGAAGCGGTCGCGAGCCGCAACGCCGAGTCCGCTCAGCGGTATGCCGATGCGGACGGGATTGCCCGCGCGCTCGGCGGTTACCAGGCTCTCATCGAGGACCCAGACGTCGACGCCATCTACATCGCGGTGCCGAACACCTTGCATGCCGAATGGACGATCGCGGCGCTGGAGGCGGGCAAGCCAGTGCTGTGCGAGAAGCCGCTGACCGGCAGCCTGGCCGACACCGGGCGAGTGCTTGATGTTGCCAAGCAGTCCGGGACGCTGCTGTGGGAAGCATTTGTATTCCCGTTCCACCAGCAGCTCGCCGAGGTGCGGGCCGCGTTGGCTGGCGGAGCCATCGGCGAGCTCCGGGAGATTCACTCTGACTTCCACTTCCGGGTAACGCGCCCGGACAATATCCGGCTGTCCGCCTCACTGGCCGGCGGAGCGCTGAACGATGTCGGCTGTTACCCGATCAGGCTCGCGTTCGAGCTTTTCGGCACCGAGCACATGAGCGCCTGGGGCACGTACGTACCTGGCGGTGAGGGAGTGGACCTGGAGACGGTGGCGGTGCTCGGATACGCAGGCGGCCGCCAGCTGGTGCTGTCGTGCGGGATGAACCGCAGTTACGACGCGAACACCCGGCTGCTCGGCAGCGACGGCGAGATCCGGATGACGAATCCGTTCCATCCCGGCGACGCGGACAGGTTCGAGATCATCGGGAAGCGGC
>DASXIA010000069.1:0-6984 GCA_036488155.1 Streptosporangiaceae bacterium
CCAGCATCTCGAAGGCGAAGAAGAAGCCAGCGAGCTTGGTCGAGACGCCGACACCGCGGACCGTCATCAGCGTGGCAGCGGCGGTCAGGATGACCGACCAGATAATCCACGGGACGTTCCAGCCGAAGTAGTAGTTCAGCACCGTCTCCAGGAACCCGCCGGAGATCGCGAACACAGACGAGATCGCGATGATGTACCCGGCGCCGCACAGCAGCGCCGTCGTCACCGCGCTGGTGCCTCCGAACGTCTTACCGACGAAGGAGATGAACCCGCCGGTGGATGGCTGCGCCCGGGAGAACTCGGCCAGGGTGTTGCCCAGCAGCGCGATCGCGATGCCGGCCACGATGATCGTGAGCGGCGCGGCCACGCCCGCGGTGAAAACCAGGAAGCCGAAGCCGAAGAAGAAACTGTAAGCCGGGCCGATGTTCGCCATCGTCGAGGCAGAGATGTCGATCAAGCTGAGCGCGCCGCGATGCAGCCGCTCTGGCGCCTCGGGCGCCTTAGTCTCGGTGAACGGCACCGACGCCGCATCGCTCATGGCCACTCCTTATACAGGCCGCCCTTGTCGGGAGGGTTGCCAGAATTGTCCGGTGCTGCGCTGCTCAGGGCAAGAGCAGCGGCGGTCGATATTGGTCTGTGCGATATCACTACGGGTCGATATCAATATGGATAGTGAGCAGGTCCGTCGGTGACGGTCAGCCAGCGCCGCTCGGTGAACTCCTCGATGTTCGCCTCGCCGCCGGACCGACCGCCGAGACCGGACTGACCGATGCCACCGAACGGGGCGAGCGCCTCGTCCTGCGGCGTCGCATCGTTGACATGTACCATCCCGGCGCGCAGCCGCCGGGCGAGCCGGATGCCGCGGTACGGATCACCGCTCAAAACTGAGTTCACTAGCCCGTATTTGGTGTCGTTTGCCGCCGTGACTGCCGCGTCGTCGTCATCGACCACGATGATCGGTGCGATCGGCGCGAAGATTTCCTCGGTCCACAGCCGCGAGGATGCGCTGACGTCGCGGACTACCGTCGGCCGGAAGAACGGGCCGTTCGTGGTACCGCCAGCTACGATCCGCGCCCCGTCGGCCACGGCCGCGGCCAGCATCCCCGCTGCGCGCTCCAGCTGAGTTGAGTTGATCATGGGGCCGAGCCCGACGTCTTCGGTGAACGTGTTGCCGACGGTGATCGCGTCGGCCCGGGCCGCGAGTCCGGCCGCGTACGCCTCGGCGATCCCGCGCTGGACAATGTGCCGTCCCGCGGTGATGCAGGTCTGGCCCTGGTAGTGGAAGCTCGACCAGGCACCGATCATCGTCGCCTGCTCTAGGTCCGCGTCGTCCAGCACGATCAGTGCGTTGTTGCCGCCCAGCTCAAGCGAGACCTTCTTCAGCAGGCCGCCGGCGGTCTGCGCGATCTCGCGCCCGACCTTCGTCGAGCCCGTGAAGTGGATCATCGCGATGTCCGGGTGGGTGACAATGCGGTGCCCGACTTCGACGTCGCCCGGCAGCACCTGGAAGACGCCCGCGGGGAGGCCCGCCGCCTCGAACAGCGCCGCGATAGCCAGGCCGCCGCTCACCGGCGTCTCAGGTGAGGGCTTCAGCACGACCGCGTTGCCAAGCGCCAGCGCGGGCGCGATCACCCGCATGCCAAGCACGAGCGGGAAGTTCCACGGGGTGATCACACCGACCAGTCCGACCGGGATGCGCTCGGAGAGCGAGAACCTCCCTGCGTGGCCAGACGGGAGCACCTCACCCGTCGAGTGCGAGGCAAGCCCGGCTGCTTCCATCAGCTCGCTAGAGGCGGCCCCGATCTCGTAATCGGCCTTGCCGCCAATGCAGCCGGTCTCCCGGACGATCAGGTCGCGGAACTGCTTCGCCCGCTCGGACAGTGCGGCGGCAGCTCCGCGGAGAACTGCAGCCCGATCCGCGTAAGTGCGCTCGCTCCAGGCCGGCTGAGCTGTTGTGGCTGTCGCGACTGCCTGGTCGACGTCTGCCTCAGTGGCTAGCCCGGCGACCGCGAAGATCTCCCCCGAGGCCTTGTCGCGCACCGGGATAGTCGCGCCAGCTGCGGGCCGGTGAAAATGCCCGTCCGTGAAAACGGACTCCTGCCAAGCCTGGTCGGTAGCGCCCATCCGACACTCCGCATCTGTTCGCTGGCGTGGTCGCAGTTGGGAAAGTGCTTTCCCAATTGAGCCGCAACGTACCGGACGGCTCTAGTTCACGCAAGAGGCCGCGAGCCGTCAATGTTGTCCTGGCACAAGCCCTGGCACGCGCGGACCGCTCCGCGGGACTGCACAAGCTAGCGGTCACGCGCTGGCACGCGCGGACCGCTCCGCGGGCTGGCACAGGCTCGCTGCGCCTGACGCCTGGCTGGCCCGAGACGCGTTGAGCGCTCCTTGAGGCTGGCCACGTTTACGCCCGCTTCCGCAGCCCGCCCCCGCCAGCGCGTCGGCACGGACAACGCCAGCGCATCATGATCGTTGTGAGTTTCCTGTTGCTATAGCAGCAGCAGACTCACATTCATGAAGATCATCGGCTGTGGCCGGGGTGCCGCCGCGCGGATGCTCATGCCGATTTGCACCAACGCCGGGAGCCTGTCGAGGGCCGGCGGGTGCGCGGTGCGGAAGCGGGCGTAAACGTCGCTCACGGTTGTGACGTCCTGCCCGCAACGGGCCGGTATTCAGAAACATGCATGAACGTGTGCCAGCCCGCGGAGCACCGCGCACCCGCCGGCGCGCCGCGCAGCACCGCGCAGCCGCCGGCCGTCCCAGCCGCGGAATCACCGGGCTCGTGGCGCAGCAACCGGGCGGTTAGCGGGCCGGCGGCAACCGCAGCGTGCTCTCTCGCAGGATGACCTCTCCCGGAACCGGGACGACTCTAGGCCGGTCGGCGCTAGCCTCGGCGAGGACCAAGCGTGCCGCCATCTCCCCCATCCGGGCCAGCGGCAAGCGCACTGTGGTCAGTGGCGGATAGACGTCACGCAGAGTCAGGATGTCGTCGAAGCCTGCCAGGCCGATGTCGCCCGGCGCGGAAATCCCCTCCGCCCTCAGGCGCGCCAGCGCGCCGACCGCCATCACGTCAGTGGCGGCGAAAACACAGTCCGGGCGTGGCCCGCCCATCGCCAGGACCGTGCTCATTGCCTCGTAACCGCCGTCCCGGCTGAACGAACCATGCACGATATACCGCGGATCGACGCTGACCGACCAGGCCGCGAGGCCAGCAAGGAAACCGGTGAGGCGGTCGCGCGCGGTCAGCAGGCCACGCGGCCCAGCCAGCACAGCGAACCTGCGGTGGCCCTGGACCACCAGTGCCTTGCCCAGCGCCTCGGCGCCTGCGGCGTTCTCCGGCAGGATGGTGTCAACGCCAAGAAGGTCTTGTCCGATGCACACAGCCCGGCCGCCCGAGCTGCTGAAGGCATGGATCTCGCGGCGCAAATCCGCTAGCTTCGCCTGGTCGTCGGTCCTGCTGCCGATCAGGATTACCGCACGCGCGCGCTGCGAACGCATCAGCGCTACGTACTCCCGCTCGCCAGCCTCCCCCGCGGCCGTGCTCGAGAGGCAGGCCAGCAGACGCTGCCGGTCCGCGACGCCTATCAGGCCAGCAGCGATCGAAGAGAAGTACGGGTCGGAGATGTCGTGGACGACGACGCCCACCATGTTGCTCTGGCCGGTCGCCACAGCGCGGGCTTGCAGGTTCGCGGTATAGCCGAGTTCGGCGACAGCCTGATTGACCCGGTGGACCAGTTGCCTGCCCACCCGCCGCGGCCCGTTACTGAGGACTCGCGACGCAGTCGTCAGCGATACTCCGGCGCGGTCGGCGACGTCTTGCAGCGTTACCCGTGAGGTGTCTGCGTCCTGGCGACGTTTGCCCTTCCCGGCGCGGCGGGCTGGCTGCCCGGAGCGGGCCCTGGCCTTGGCCTCGGCCGCGTCATTAGCTGCCGGGCCAGCGCTCTGGCCGGCGCTAGGCACTGCTGATCGCGCATCCGTCACGTTGGTCTCCTGACCGGCCCGGAGATCTTGACCGGTTTCCCGCACCAGCTTAATCTGGGAAAGGGCTTTCCGAAATCGGACATGGTGCCTCGCTGCGCGCCGAAGGGCGATACATGACACGCAAGATCATCAACGTCGCCCTGAACGGGGTCACCGGCCGGATGGGTTACCGCCAGCATCTGGTCCGCTCCCTGCTCAGCATCCGGGAGCAGGGCGGCGCGCTGCTCGCTGACGGCACTGTCGTTTACCCGGAACCGATCCTGGTCGGACGCAGCGAAGAGCGACTCCGCGCGATAGCCGAGCGGCATGGCCTGGATCGCTGGTCGACGAGCCTTGATGAGGTGCTGAGCGACCCGGACGTCGATGTGTACTTCGACACTCAAGTCACCAGCGCCCGCGAGCCGAGCCTGGCCAGGGCAATCGCGGCGGGCAAACACGTGTATACCGAGAAGCCCGTCGCCGGGTCGCTGGACGGCGCGCTCCGGCTGGCCGGCGCTGCCCGCGAAGCTGGCGTCACGAATGGAGTGGTGCAGGACAAGCTCTTCCTGCCCGGCATGATCAAGCTACGGAGGCTGATCAAAGCTGGTTTCTTCGGACGCATACTCGCGGCCCGGCTGGAGTTCGGCTACTGGGTCTTCGAGGGCGACCTGATCGCCTCGCAGCGCCCGTCGTGGAATTACCGCAAGGATGACGGCGGCGGGATCGTGCTCGACATGTTCCCGCACTGGCAGTACCTGCTTGAGGACCTCCTCGGCCCGATCACCGCGCTGTACGCCAGGAACGCCACGCACGTGCCGCGACGGTGGGACGAGTCGGGAACGCCCTATGACGTCACCGCGGATGACGCTGCCTACGCGTTGCTTGAGTTCGACAGCGGCGCGTTCGCTTCGGTCAACTCGTCCTGGGCCGTTCGGGTCAATCGCAGGGAACTGGTCGAGCTCCAGGTGGACGGCACGCACGGCAGCGCGGTCGCCGGGCTGCGCAACTGCGCCATCCAGCACCGGGTGTCCACGCCGATGCCAGTGTGGAACCCCGACCTGCCCGATCCGAACGACTACCTGGCGCAATGGACCGACGTCCCGGACAACGAGGTATTCGACAACGGTTTCAAGGCGCAGTGGGAGCTGTTCCTGACGGCCGTGGCCGAGGGCACCCCGTTCAGGTGGGACCTGGCCGAGGGCGCCAAAGGCGTCCAGTTGGCCGAGCTAGCGTTGCAGTCCTCGGCTGAGGGCCGGCGAGTGCCCGTTCCCCCGCTGGTGAGCTGACGTGGCAGCACAGATCACGCTGCCAGGCCGGCCGGGCCTGGTGGATGTCCCGGATCCTGGCTGGGAGCCTTCGTATCCGCCGCCAGTGCAGCGAAGCGTCTACGCTGCCGCGCACGTGGCCGCTTGCCCGGACGGCACCATCGACTGGCAATCGACGATGCGGTTTCGCGAGCATCTGTGGGCGCACGGATTCGGCCTCGCGGAGGCAATGGACACCGCGCAGCGCGGCATGGGACTCAGCTTCGGGCAAGCACGCGAGCTCATCGGCCGGTCGGCTGCACGCGCGTCGGAACTCGGCACGGTGATCGCCAGCGGGGCCGGAACTGACCAGCTGCCCGCTGGCCAGCACCGGCTGGCCACGATCGTGCGAGCTTATGCGGACCAGATCGACATGGTGCAGGCATCCGGCTCCGAGGTCATCCTGATGGCCAGCCGTGCTCTGGCCGCCAGCGCGCGTTCCGCCGATGACTACCTGCAGGTTTACGAGCAGCTGCTGAAGCTCGCGGAACGGCCGGTGCTGCTGCACTGGCTCGGCGACACGTTCGACCCCGCACTTCGGGGTTACTGGGGCAGCGACCGGTTCGGTGCCGCTGCCGACACCGTCATCGAGCTCATCGAGCGAAGCGAAGGCCGGGTTCGCGGCATCAAGCTCTCCGTGCTCGACGCCGCGAGTGAGATATCGCTGCGCCGCCGGCTGCCGCACGGCGTCCGTCTGTATACCGGGGACGATTTCAACTACGCGGCCCTGATCAAGGGCGATGCCGGCGGGCATAGCGACGCGCTGCTTGGTGCCTTCGCTGCCGTCACTGCGCCAGCCGCTGCGGCTCTGCACGCGCTTGACGCCGGGAATCTGGCGGGCTTCGACAGCGCGATGAACCCGACCGTCGCCCTCAGCCGGCTCATCTTCTCCGAGCCAACATATGACTACAAGGTTGGCGTGGCGTTCCTGGCCTGGCTGAATGGCCTGCAACCGCACTTCGCGATGCTGAACGGGCTGCAGGAGCGCCGGTCGGCGCCGCATATGATCCGGGTCTTCGAGCTGGCTGCCGAATGCCGGGCACTGCTGGATCCCGAGCTCGCGGTCGGCAGGATGCGGCGATATCTCGCCGAAGCTGGGGCGACGCTGTGATCGGCGTCGGGCGGCTCTCACTCAACCAGGCCACGGTGCGCGGCCTGACTGCCGGTGAGGCAGTCGAGTTGTGCGTCCGGCATCAGATTCCGGGAATCGGCCTATGGCGTGACGCTGTGGCCGAACTTGGCCTGGCGAAGACGGCGGCCACCGTCCGGGCAGCCGGATTGCACGTCTCCAGCCTCTGCCGGGGTGGTTTCTTCACGCATGCGGATCCGCAGGCGCGGGCAGCCGCTGCGGCAGACAACCGGGCGGCCGTCGTCGAAGCCGCGGACCTTGGGGCTGATGCGCTGGTCTTGGTCTCGGGCGGGCTGGTTCCGGGTAGCCGCGATCTCGGCCTTGCCCGGCGGATGATCGCCGACGGAATCGCTGATCTCGTGCCGCTCGCGCAATCGTCCGGCGTCCGGCTGGGCATCGAGCCGCTGCACCCCATGTTCTGTGCGGACCGGTGCGTCATCTCCCGGCTGGGCGAAGCCGTCGACCTTTCGCTGCTGTTCCCGGCCGATGCGGTAGGGGTAGTAATCGACACCTATCACGTCTGGTGGGACTCCCAGCTTGCTGCTGATGTCGAGCGCGCCGCCGGCCGGATCGTCAGCTACCAGCTCTGCG
>DASXIA010000423.1:0-25155 GCA_036488155.1 Streptosporangiaceae bacterium
GCAGCGCGGGCGCGAGACCGCGCTTCTCCAGGACAGCCGGGTGCAGGCCGCGGGCGATCTCCCGCAGTTCTTGTATGACGTCGGTCAGTCCCTGGGCGGTGCGCGACCACTGCGCCGGCACTTCCTGCCCGGCTGGCAGCCTGGTCTGTGCAGCCCGCAGCCCGAGCGCGAGCGCGATCAGCCGCTGCTGAGTCCCGTCGTGCAGGTCGCGTTCGATCCGGCGGCGGGTCTCGTCAGCCGCTGCGACCACCCGCGCGCGGGAGGCCGCGAGCTGAGTGCGGCTCTCGGTGTTGGCGACGGCCATAGCGACCAGTTCGGTGAAGGCGAGCAAACGCTGCTCGGTGTCGTCGCCCGTGCGCGCTGGCGCGTCGCTGTCGAAGAACGCGAGGATCATGCCCCATAGCCGGCCTTCGACGATGACCGGGCTGCCCGCTGAGCAGCAAATCCCATGCTCGCGTGCCCACGCCGACGCATCCGGACTCGCGCCGTCGTAGCTCGACACCCGTGCCGGCTTCCCGGTCCGTTTGATGCGCCCGGCGAGGCTGGCTTCGCTGGGTGTCCATCGCCATCCCAGGGACTGCGGCGGCCCGGCCGAGCCCGGCCTCTTCCAGGCGCCCGCCACGGACGCGGTGCCGTCTGGCTCGAATCTGGCTACCCGGCTCTCCGCCGCGCCGAGTATGCGGCCCGTCTCGCAAGCCACCGCATGGAATACCTCGGGCGGCGGAACTCCGAGCGCGACGAGGGTGGCGACCCGCCGCAGGGCCGCCTGCTCGTCCGCCACCTGGCGGAGTTCGTCCCGGCTGGCGGCCAGCGAGTCGGTCATCGTGTTGAACGACTGTTCCAGACTGCCCACCTCGCCTGGCCCGGTCTCCGGCATACGGACGTTCAAGTCCCCGGCTGCCACGACGCCGGCCATGGCCGAGGCTCGGCGAACCGGCCGGACGACCGATCGGGCCAGGTAGCCGCCGGAGAAGAGGATCAGCGCGATCGAGCCGCCGACGCTGACCGCGGCGGCCGCCAGTGCCTGGGTCGCGGCGGCGTCAGCCCGTTGCTGGCCGGCCGTGAAGATCTGGTTCTCGCGGGCGATGAACGCTTTGAAACTGGCGTGCAGCGCGTCCTCGAGGCGCTGGCCCTCCGCGGTAACGGCCACCGTCTGGGCGGCACCGGGGTCACGGTCGGCCAGCGCGACCAGCGGGAGTGAGTAATTCCTGATGTAGGCCGTGCCCATCGCCTGGATCTGGCTTGCGCGCTGGTACTGACCCGCGTCGCCCCGGCGTGCCAGATCCTCCAGTTGCCCGGCCTGCGCCGGGTACTGGGACCTGGCTTGGTACCAGGGCTGGAGGAAGGCGCGCTCGCCCGTGATGATGTAACCGCGCTGGCTGTTCTGGACTTCGACGGTCAGGCGCTCCAGGCGGTTCGCGGCGACCAGCACCTCCAGCGCGCGGTTCGCCCGGGACTCGGAGTCTCGCAAGTCTTCGATCGCTAGCGCGAGAAGGACAAACGCAACGGCGATCACCGTCGAGAGCAGCGCGCTCACAGCGACGGTGCGCCTGATAAGGCTGCCGCCGCCGCCGCGTCGGTCACGCCTGCGCATTGTCCCCCGTCCCCCGTTGCGGCTGCCCCTGATCACTGAGGCACTGCCCGTTAGTCTGATTTACAGGGCACAGATGCCGGCGGGGTGGAGATCTTTACAGGATCCAGATGACGACGGGGCGGGAACGAGACATAGTGGGCGAAACACCCAATCGGATCGTCCTGGCGGATGATGACACCCTGCTGCGCGAAGGGATCGCCAGCCTGCTGCGGCAATCGGGCTTCGACGTCGTCGGACAGGCGCAAGACGCAGCCGGACTGCTGGACCTGGTCCGTGAGCATCGCCCGGACCTCGCCATCATCGACATTCGGATGCCGCCCAGCTATCTCACCGAGGGCCTGGATGCGGCGCTCCAGATCCGGAAAGAGCTACCCGAAACGGGCATCCTGGTCCTGTCCGCGCACACCGAGGTCGGGGAAGCGATGGAGTTGCTGGCCGCCGGTCAGCGCGTCGGTTACCTTCTCAAGTCCCGGGTGACTGACGTGGATGAGTTCATCGACACCATCGGCCGGATCGCGGCCGGGGGCTCTGTGGTGGACCCGGCCCTGGTCCGCGAGCTTATCGCGGCCCGCCGCCGTGACCATTTCCTTGAGCACCTCACGGCACGTGAGCGGGAGGTGCTCGCGCTCATGGCCGAGGGCCGTTCGAACGCCGGCATAGCGCACCAGCTCTGGGTTGCTGAGGGGACAGTGGAGAAGCACGTGCGCAGCATCCTTGCCCGGATGCGACTGCCGGAGACCGAGGAGGACCACCGCCGAGTGCTCGCCGTGCTCGCCTATCTCGAGCTGCAGTGAGGCGGGGCCGCGGCGGAACTCCCCCAGCGATCCTTGGTCGCTAGGCGAGGATGCCGCGGATTGCGGCGCCCGATAGGTCCTCTTTAGGCAGGAACGAGACCGCCGGGCTATCCGCGACCATGTCCGCTATGTCACCTCCAACGCTCGCGGAAATGAGAATTACCTGCGTTGGCTCAGTTTCAGCCTGGTCGGCGAGCTGACGTGCGACGTCGAATCCGGTTTCCGTGCCTAGGTAGATATCCACAAGCGCGACATCCGGTTCGAGCAGGCGGCAGGTGCGGCACGCCTGCGCTCCGTTCGACACCGCACCGACCACGTCAATGCCGTCGCACTCGAGCAGTTCACTGGCAATGCGGAGAAATTCGTGACTGTCATCGACGATTAGGCACCGCACAGGCATGTTCCTATGGTGCCGGATGCGGCTGGTTTCGTCATTGCAGCTAGCTGGCACGTCGATGCCCCAGCCAGTTGCCAAGAAACCTGGGCACTAGCTGCGCAGACGCGGCCGCCCGAGCGCGCAAGCATGGTGAGTGCAAGCAATCACCGAGCAATACGAGAGAAGTTGGCCGAGATGGACACTCTAGCTCCGACGCCTCCGGCGCCGGGCGATTGGTTCCCGCTCGAGCTCGTGCACCTGCTCGACACCGCTCGGCACGTGATCGACGAGCACGTCAACGATAACGGCACCTGTGCGGAATGCAGGTCGATCTGGCCATGCCAGCATGCCCGACTGGCTGAGTCCGCCCTGGCGGTGCTCTAACCCCGGGGGACAGGGCCGGCGCTGGACCGGGACCAGCCCCCCAGGCCCCGGAGACTCCGCCGGCGCCGGCCCCGTCATTGCCCCCCACCCGCCGCTCGCAGTGAGCACCATACGTAGTCCGTTTCTGGAGGAGATTGCAATGGGATTGCAAGCAACCGCAACGCACACACGCGACGGCCCCAGCGCGCTAGTAGGTCCGGGCCCGGCCAACGGCCTCCAGACCCGGTCCGTGCGGCTGGCCGCCCTGCCTTCCGCGGTGCCCTGGGCGCGCCGCGTATTGCGACACGTGCTGCATGAGTGGCAGGTGGAGAGCATGGAGGATTCCGCGGCCCTGCTCGTTTCCGAACTGGTGACCAACGCCGTTGAGGCGTCGGCAGGCCGTACCGGCCGAGATCAAGGCAGGTTGCCGATGATCGGCCTTGCTATCCGGCTGACTGCCGCCAGCCTCGTGCTGGAAGTCTGGGACCCCAGCCCCCTCCGGCCCGTCCCGCATGAAGCCGATATCGCAGGCGATCGCGGACGAGGTCTGTTGCTGATTGACGCGCTGGCCGACTCCTGGGGCCACCGGGCGGCCGAGGGAGGCAAGGTCGTCTGGTGCGAGGTAGCGATTCCGCCGGCTTCGGCCACCACGTCCGCTGCCAGCTAGGCGACGGAGTCCAATAAGCTGCTGCGCTGTTGCCACTTGATCAACCCCCATGTCGTCGTGGCTGGTTCCTCGTGAGACTCATGATTCCGTCGCAGCCGCTTGGCAACATCACAGCGAGCACCCCTTCTCTGGTAGGGACAGCCCGAGTCGAGGCCTGCCAGCTAGCCGGAATGGACCGGGAGCAGGCGATGCCGGCGAAATCCCTAGCGAGGCGCGCATGCCAGAACGCTGTCGGCGGCATCTGGGCCCCCGGTCACGCTTCTCGATGCCGCTACCGTGCCTCCACCGCACGTAGCGCAGCGCAACACCCCAGATGCCGCCTCAGCGTTGCCGCCCGTCGCGGCCGGCTTCAATCCGCCGCGACGATCCGAGCAGACCATGCCCGCATGCAGAGACACTGCAACCGGGATGAAAACCGCGTGAAGACGCAGCGGGCGGCCGGTTGTGATCAGTGGCCATCCACGATGCGCAGGCCCGTTGGCCCGGCTGGGCTGGAGCGCAACCGGCCGCCGGCCGCCGGCTGGCGCTGACCTCGGAGGAGTTAGCCTTGCGCTTGTCAATCGGTAGCCGAACGATGGCGACTTCGTGCTCGACAGCCTCCGTCCGCCGTCTGACGCCCGAGATCCAGGAGAGGCCAGTTTGAAGATCGAGAAAGCGGACGTTATCGTCACTAGCCCGGACCGCAACTTCGTGACGCTCCGGCTTGAAACCGACGAGGGGCTTGTCGGCCTCGGTGACGGCACCCTGAACGGCCGCGAGCTCGCCGTTGTCAGCTATCTGCGCGACCATGTTGTCCCGCTGCTGATCGGCCGCGATGCCTCCCGCATCGAGGAGACCTGGCAGTTCCTCTACCGCGGCGCCTACTGGCGGCGAGGCCCGGTCACGATGGCCGCGATCGCCGCGGTGGACGTAGCTCTCTGGGATATCAAGGGCAAAGCTGCCGGAATGCCGCTTTACCAGCTCCTCGGCGGCGCCAGCAGAACGGGGCTCCTGGCCTACGGTCATGCCAGCGGCACCGATATCCCTGAACTGACCGAGTCGATCCACCGCCACCTTGAGGAGGGCTACCGGGCCATCCGCATCCAGACCGGGGTCCCTGGCCTGCCTTCGGTCTACGGTGTCGCCTCCTCGGCCAACGCCAGGACAGGGTCACAAGAGGGCACCGATAGCCGGTACGACTATGAGCCAGCCCGCCGCAACGACGTACCGGTGGAGGAAACCTGGGATACCGGCGCCTACCTGCGGCACCTTCCCTCGGTGTTCGAGGCAGTCCGGGCGAAGTTCGGTCCCGAGCTCCCGCTGCTGCACGACGCGCATCACCGGCTAACGCCCATCCAGGCCGCCAGGCTGGGCAAGTCCCTGGAGCCCTACGACCTGTTCTGGCTCGAAGACTGCACTCCGGCAGAGAACCAGGAGGCGTTGCGCCTCGTGCGCCAGCACACAACGACCCCCCTGGCGATCGGAGAGGTCTTCAACACCATCTGGGATTACCAGGCAATCATCCGCGAGCAACTTATCGACTATGTGCGAAGCGCGGTGACGCATACAGGTGGCGTCACGCACCTCAGGAAGATCCTCGATTACGCGGCTCAGTATCAGATCAAGTCAGGTATGCACGGGCCAACCGATGTTTCTCCCGTCGGCATGGCGGCCGCTTTGCACCTGGGACTGGCCATTCATAATTTCGGTATCCAGGAATACATGCAGCACGGCGAACGGACGAACCAGGTGTTCCGGCAGTCGTATAGCTTTGACAACGGTCTCCTCCATCCGGGAGAACTGCCCGGCATCGGCGTCGACCTCGATCTTGACGAATCCGGCAAGTATCCCTACCAGCGTGCTTACCTGCCGTACAACCGGCTATCCGACGGCACGATCCACGACTGGTAAAGCGAGGGAAACGCGCACTTGCCCACGTGGCCTTCGATCATCGACTCGCAACAGGGCTCGTTGACCAGCGGGTTAGCGGTAGGTAGCCGCCGTGCCGCTGGCGAGGCGCGGTCACTCACGTCGCCGACGGTATCTGAAAGGTTCGCGGCACTCCCGGCCATATAGCTGGCAGAGTGACCTCTACTGCGCTGAGGAGCAGCCGCGTGCCCGATCGCGATCCGAGCTGGGAGCACCGAGAGCAACGGTTCAGTTCCCTATACCGGGAGCACTACCGCTCCGTCCAGGCCTATGCGGTGCGCCGCGTCGAGTCCCAGGCGGATGCAGCTGACGTCGTCGCCGACGTGTTCGCCACTACGTGGCGCCGGCTGTCCGAGGTTCCCGACCCGCCCGCCGATCTGCTGTGGCTATACGGGGTAGCGCGTCGGGTCGTCGCGGGAAAGCGGCGCTCCGCCATGCGGATGCGTAACCTCATCGCGCGCTTGCAGGCCACCGCTGTACCCGCCTCGACGGTCACCGGCGATCAGGTGACAGACCGGGTGCTTGATGCAGTCGCGACGCTCCGGCCCGTCGAGCGTGAGGCGCTTGCGCTCGTGCACTGGGAGCAACTGTCGCACGCGGAGGCCGCGCAGGTACTGGGCTGCTCGGAAAATGCTGTAGCGATCCGCGTGCACCGCGCCCGCACCCGACTGCGACAAGTGCTTGGCGAGCCCGAGCCTGCTCCGCCGGATGCCCGCAACGAGTGCCTGGCCGTCGTTTCCGACTCACCACAAGCATCGGAGGGCTAACTCGATGCAACTCGACGATTTGCTCAGCGCAGCCGACCCGGCCCGGCATGCCCAGATCGACGACGCCGACTCGCACCGCGCGACGGCGCTCTACCGGCGGATCGTCGGCACTCCTCCCAGCCGCGGGGGCGGTGGAGTGCCGACGAAGGCGCCGCGACAGGGAGGGCACCTACGCATGCACTCACACGGGCAGCCCGTGCAGATGCTCCCGCGGCTGAGTGTCACGGCTGCAGTCGCCGTTGCGGTCGTCGTTGCCGCAGCCTTCGGCCTCGTAGCTTTCGTTGGCGGCTCGCGCGCGCCGCACAACACGCTGGCCGGCGGTGGCGCCAAGCCGCCTCGCTCGGCAGCATCGCTACGACCGTCGTCGTCATCACCACGACCGTCGTCGGCCCGCTCGCAGTCGGCGCGCCTCAACCAGGCCGGCCCCGTACTCGACGCTCTCGCCGCGGTCGCCGCTGGCAGGCCGCCCACGTCACTGGTCCCTGGACCCGGTCAGTACCTGTACGTGCTGGATATCGAGCTCAAAGGCGCGCCGTCCGGCGGTGGTGCGTCGATGCCCTGCGGGTCGGTGATCCGGCAAGAGTGGCTGGCGAGCGACGGTTCTGGACGCCAGGTCGGCTACTCCCCGGGCTGTGGCAGCAACGAAGACCGGTTCACGCAGAGCTGGCGGACGATAGGCAACGGCATAGATTTCAACTACCTCGCCTGGCAGGGCCTGCCGACCCAGCCGGCCGCGATGGAAACTGCGATCGTCCAGCGGTTCGAGGGGGGTCACGCCAACAACGCGATTACCTTCCTTCTCGCTACTGGCGTCCTGAATTTCACGGCGCCGCCGGCTGTGCGGTCCGCGCTGTTCAAGATGCTCGCCACAATGCCGGGTGTGCAGTACCTGGGCAAGGTGACCGATCCACTCGGTCGAACCGGCGACACCATCGCCCTGAACCAGTACGCCAGGCACCCAGGTAACCTCCACGGCATCCACCTAGGCCACCTAGGCAACCTCGTGGTCATCTTTGACCCGAAAACCTCCCAGGTACTTGACGAGGCCCCGACGCCACCCAGCAGGAGGATCCACCTGCCGAGGCAGATGCCGCCGTGGCTCGCGCCCTTCATGTACGTGAAGACCGGGATCGTCGGCTCGATCAAGGCGACGCCACCAGGGACGAGCAAGCTGCTCAGGACGATTCCGTACCGGCACTGGGTCTGATGACGGCTGCGCCCGACGGGCTAGCCGTCCACCCCGGCAGCGCCGTCGGTTTGCTCGGCCGAGTCATCCGGAGGGCGGCGTGAGGAGGCAGCTCGCTACCGCGGCCGGGGCAGGAACGGCCTGCGATGACCACCGAGGAACGGCTGCCGGGACTGGAGCGCCTGGCTCGCTGATTCGACGTTTACTCCCCGGACCGGGGACGGTAGCCGAGCAGGTCCTGTTCCCATGACGTCACAGGCCAGCTGCCTGGCGGATGCACTCGATGCACCTGGTTGTCCATCTTGTACAGCACTTCCCAGCCGTCTCTCCCAAGCTGTTCTTGCACTCGGACCGCCAGGTCTCGGCCCCGGTGTTGGAGCAGCCGGACATCGGGGTCATCGGTGTCCCAGGCGTCGTTCCACTCCTGAAGGTCGTCCAGTAACTCGTTCGGCAGTCGATCGCTCCAGGGTCTTATGCGGTCCGGCTCGGGCTGCGGCGCCGTGCCGCTCCATCGGCCGCCTGGTGCCGGGGCTTCCATTTCCAGCTTGGTCAGCACCCACCAAATCCCGTGGGCGCCCCAGTCCCAGTCGATGAACACCCTGCGCGGCTCGGTCACATCGCGAATCTTAGCCTCGTCCGTCGTGGTAGCCGAGCAGTCTCTGCTGGGCCGACCTGGCTGTGAGCACGGCCCACGATTCTGGGCACGCTACCGCGGCCTGGCGAGGAACGGCCTGCGCTGACGTCCCTATCTATGCGGCGTGAAAGACGTAGAGCAGCTACCCGAGCGGCGGCCCCGAGTGACCGTCACTGTGACCTGCACCGTGTAGCCGGGCGTCGCCCCTTTGATGTTGTAGGGGATCGTGGCTCTGCCGTGGCCGTTGGCGTGCGCGACCTTCGGGTGATTGGTGGTGCGGTAGTGCGCAACGGTGACGACCCTGGCGTGAGCGGCGGTCCGTACCCGGACCTTGGTCGTGGTGTAGTCAGCGGGATGAGCGTTGCTCATAGATGCGTGGCATGGCAGCGGCTTGACCCTGGCGGGGCTGGCTGAGGCAGGTGCGACCGCAACGAGCGCAATGGCGGCGGCTGCTGGAAGGGCGACTAAGCGATAAGGGTCCATGTTAGCCAGACGCGTACGCCGGCCGCGCCGTTGACGTGGCCAATCCGTTTTCCCGGCCGAAGTGGAACGACCAGCGGTCAAGACGGCAATTCTCCGGCAATCCCACTCGTCATTTCGAGTGCCGGTTCGAAATAGCAACTGCGCAGCGGGCGCGAAGGACGCCGCGACCTGCTATCCCTGACCGAACTTTCAGTCTGCAGGTTGGCCGCGTTGCTGCCAAGGCCACGGCGCGCCATCATGGCAGCCGGGCTAGTAAAGGGAGGACGCCGGATGAGCGATCAGCAGGCGAGCGGTATGGAAGTCGGGGACACGATGGACGAACGGCTGACTCGAACTGCCGCGTCCCGGGCGGTCGAGCCGATCGGCTGGCGCTACCTGCTCGGCAACCTTGCGGCGTCGGTGCCAGTAGGATCGCTGACCGAGGCGGCCACCGTCGCCGCCGTTGTCACCGCGGCCTGCGGCGAGGACGCCGACCGGCATCTGCGCCTCGACTTGCGCCCCGACCGGGTTGACCTCTCCCTTATGGATCGAGAGGCGGCCTGGGCGACCCGCCGCGACACTGAGCTGGCCGCAGCCATAACCACGGCCTTGGCGGGCATCGGTGCCGCTGTCGCGCCTCCAGTCAGTTCTGAATACCCGCGTCCGGTGCAGATGCTCGAGATCGCGATTGACGCCCTTAATATCGCGGCCATCCGGCCATTCTGGAAGGCAGTCCTCGGGTTCACCGACGAGTCTGGCCACGAGGGACCGCAAGACGCGATCATCGACCCGGCCGGGCAGATCCCTGCTGTGTGGTTCCAGCAGATGGATGAGCCCCGGCCGCAGCGCAATCGGATCCACTTCGATATCACAGTGGCGCACGACGAGGCGGAGGCCAGGATCAAGGCCGCTCTCGATGCAGGCGGAGTGCTTGTTAGCGACGAGAGTGCGCGCGCGTTCTGGATCCTCGCCGACGCAGAGGGCAACGAGATCTGCGTGTGCACATGGCAGGACCGGGACGAGCGGACCGCATAGCGCCCGTCCCCATGCGCTAGCTGTACGGTCACGACGTGGGTGGCGCTCCTGGTACGGCAGCAGCTCTTAGTGACCTCGGCAGACGGGCTGGCCGCGCGGATTTTAGCTGGCGAGTGCGGACAGTGTCTGGATGGCGTCGACCAGGCCCGCGAGGCATCCGGCGGCGGTGAGTGTGGCTGTGGTAACGGCTTGCTCGCTGACGGCGACGAGGCTGGCCGGGATCTGGTCGCGGTGTTCGCCGGGCTGCAGGCCCGACGACCTCGATGTGACGGTCAGAAGTCAGCACGTGGAACGCGGCCGCTGCCTGATCCATCCGCAACCCACCAGCGGCCGTCCTCGTCTCGGCCTCCCGCTGCTCGTGCAGGGCCGCCGTGAGCTCGGCGGCCGTGGCGCCCAGCGCGCGGGCCGCGTCCTCACGCGACATGCTCGGGCCGCCGCGGGAGCCGGCATGGGCGACGATCTGTTCCTCGCGCGCCAGCTGGACCCTGGTGGTGATTTTGATCCCGCCGTGCCGCTGGTAGCCGCTGAGGCCATCGGTCCGCCGCAGAGACTGAGGTACTGGGGCTGCCTCCGGCGCTTCCAGGCAGAGCACCTGGCCGAACTCCCCGGCTAGGGTCGTCCAGCTCCTCGATGCCGAGGATCGGCACCACCAGCCTGACCTAATGCGCGAGTGCAGGGTCCGTGCTGTGCAAGTCGAAGGCGAAGCCGCCGTCGCCGGCGACCACCCTTCTCGGCAGCCTCCTCGCCCTGGACCTCGGCACCAGCAGCCACCAGCATTGAGGCCGGCTGCATGGCCGCCGGCCGGCGGCGGGCCAATGCGGTGCGCGATAGCGACCTCATGGCCGGCAGTTAGCGGCGCGATCGCGCGCCAGGCCGAGGCCACGTACCCCCGCTGCATGCGCGCCGGAGGCCCCGGGCGGCCTGCGGTCACCCGGGGCATCACTGGCGCTGCGATCAGGGCCGGACCGGATAGCTGGCCCAGCCGGCCGGATTGGTTCCCAGCGACTGCACATCGGCGAACTGGCGGAGCAGAGCGGACTTGTCCGACCCGGTCAGCCAGATGGTCACGCCGCTCATGTCCGGCGCGCACACGGTCCACAGCAGCGGCACGGAGTGGATATGGAAGATCACGACCCTGGTGCTATTGACCATCGCGGTGGTGACGCCATGGTAGGGCGGGGCCGGCACATCTGTGCACGACGCGGTCCCGGGATGGCGGTAGATGGCCCAGCTCAGGACGGGCGTGCTGCCGGTGAAGATCGCGGCGCTCCCGAGCCGGCTCCGGTTCGGCTCCAGGTTCACTACCCCGACCCGGACCGAGGACGGCTGGCCGGCCAGCACGGCCGGGAACCTGGTGGGCGGATTGGCGTGATCGCCGAACTTCAGCGGCCGGGCCAGGGCCAGCGCGATGGCGGGCGTGCGGGCCTCCAGCAGCGCCCAGCTTCCCGGCGCGAACTGCCAGGCCAGCGTGCCGTCATAGGCCGACCATTGCTTCCCGTGCTTCCCGCAGCGGGTCTGGGTGACGTGCGAGCTGGCTATCCCGGAGTCTTTCGTGGTCCGGGGCTTTCCAGGCACGGTGAATCTGCAGCCGGTCTCGCCGCTGGCGTACAAGTAGGTGCGGGGTACCCAGTAGGACCGATGGCCGTGTACCAGGCCGGCCGTATGCCGCAGCCGGAAGGTCCGCGGCAGGACGCTCGCATACGGGTTTTTCGGGCAGGTCAGTCTGCCCGCGACCAGGCTGCACTGGCCCTGGGCCAGCAGCTCCAGCTCCTGTCCCTGATGCGGCACGTATAGCTGATAGCCGGGTGCCAGGAACGCGACCTCGCGGCCGGTTCCGGCCGGGAGGGTCTGCATGTCGAGTTCCGGCTGGGCGACGCTGAAGGCCGTGCCCGTGGCGGGCGGCAGCGGGGCCGACCCTGGGGAGGCGGCGGGCACCAGGCTGGCCACGGCGATTCCGGCCACGGCCGCGGCGGCCAGCACCGGCGTGGCGATCACGGTCAGCCGGCGCGCGCGCCGCCGGGCCTGGCCGCGGCGGGTCGCGGCCGGGATGCTGATCTGCGGCGGCGGGGCCTCGGCCTGCGCCATCCGCTCGTAGACGGCGGCAATGTCATTTTCAAGCATGATCAGTGACCTCCCGGTACGGGTGGCGGCTCTCTGGGCCGGTCTCGCCGGCGTAGGCCTGAATGCCCGGGGACTGGCGCAGGGCCGCGAGCGCCCGGGCGGTCTGGCTCTTGACGTTGCCCTCGCTGCAGCCGAGGATCCCGGCGGCCTGGGCGACGCTCTGATCGCAGTAGAAGCGGAGCACCAGCACGGCCCGCTGCCGTGGCGGCAGGGCGGCGATGCGTGGTTCGAGGTCGACGGCGGCGTCCGGGTCGGCCTGCGGAGCCGGGCGGACGGGCAGGTCGCCGGTGACGGTCACCCGCCGTGCCCAGCTGGTCCGCTGCTCGTGCACGAACTCCCGGAACAGGATGGTGCGCATGTAGGCGTCCGGATTGCTGGACGCGGCTGCCTTGCCCCAGTGCAGGTATAGGCGGGTCGCCGTCACCTGCACCAGGTCGTCGGCCCGGTGCCAGTCATGGCAGAGCATGTAGGCCAGCCGGCGCAGCGCCGACAGCTGGCCGCCGATGAACTCGGCGTAGTCGCGGTCCCGGTCAGTTGCGGTCACCGGCCGGTCCTTCCGGTGGGTTGTCACTCATACCGTCTAGAGGCTTCCAGCACCATAAGCGGTTGCACGCGAGCCGGCGGGCAGTACAAGCGCGCCAACGTGGGAACTGGCGCACCTCGGTTGCGCGCAGTTCGCCGGCCCGAACCTAGCCGCCCCGCTGGAGCGCGCATTGACAGGTGACCCGACTACGAAGTGAAGGCCGGCCGGGCAGACACGCACTGCCTGAAGGGCCACGAGTTGGCAGGCGGCAACCTGCTGGAGGCCTCCGATGGCCGCCGGTGTAGGCGGTGCCGCGACGATCGTGGGCAGGTGACCCGTGGCTAGCTAATACTCGTGTTCGACACGCGCCGGGCACTCATGGTCTTCCGCAGGAGCCTGTTGCGCTATGGCTTGGCGAACGTGATGGCGACGCGAACTGTCGTGGCGGGTCCTGACGGTTTCGCGGCGATAACAGTCCAGGCGCCCGCGCGCTGGGCCGGGAGCAGCGGAAAGTGTTCGGAGCAGACATCCTGTGAGCCCCTGAGGCTGCACTCGCCCGCCTGGTGGGACGAGAGGAGGATGCTAGAGAAGACCGCTCCGTACCAGGTGCGGATCCTGACGGCCACATCGGTCGATGCCCGAGCCGTGACGCTGACATCGAATGCATACCTGGCCGGGTTGGGCGCCGTAATCACGTACTGGGCTGAGGCGCGACCGCTCGCCATCATCAGGTCCGCCACCTGCGGTCTTCCGATGACGCTGGTAGCTCGCGCGTGCTCCAGCTTGTGGTGACCAGTGCTGTTGCCGCCCGTGCAGCCGGCGCTGCCGATTGCGAGCAGGCTGGCCGCGGCGAAGCAAACAAGGTTGCGCCTCACGACGCCAGCCTAGGTCGGGACGCGCTGGACGGAGCCTAACTACAGCAGTCTTGGTCAGGGCCGAAGAGGTGTTCGCCGTCGCTGCCTCCGAGCAGAAAGACGAACCGGTCCAGGTCCTAGCGCAGCTGGGCGGTGCCGTAGGCGGGGTGGCCGATGAAGTAAAGCTGGCCTAGCAAGACGGCTCCCCGGCCTTGCCCTTGGGCGGGTCCTCGGTCGTGGCGGTCGGTACCGGCGAGTCTGGCGACCTCCTGGCACGCAGCAGCCCTGGCAGCGCGACAAGCAGAGCCACGCCGCACACCACGCCGCCGGCCAGGTAGGGAGCGCGAAGGCCACCGAGACGGGCAGCGAAGCCGCCGGCCAGCGAGCCGACCGGAATCAGGCCCCAGCCGATCATCCGGTAGACGCTGTTGACCCGCCCTAGCAGTTCGTCGGGCACGATTCGCTGACGCAGGCTGACCGTGACCACATTCCACATCGTCACGAAGAAACCGTTGCAGGCCATCAGCAGCCCGAGCACGAGCGCGCCGGGAGCGAACGCGATCGCTACGTACACGGCGGCGAACGCGGCCATCGAAATGACCAGCGACGGCATCTCGCCTACCCGCCGGGTGATCGCGGGGTTCGCCAGGCCGCCAAGGATGCTGCCGATGGCGGCCGCTGTCCACAGCAGGCCGTAACCGCTGGCGCCAACGTGGAGTGTCTGGGTGGCCAGGAGCACCAGCGTCGCCTGGCCCATCTGACTGCCGAAGTTAGCCGCGCCGAGCAGAACCGCGACGATCCGCAACAGGCGATGGCGGAGCAGCCAGCGCAATCCCTCCATGACCGAGCCACGGAGGCTCTGCGCCGAAGCCCGCCGGCCGCTGGCGGAACCTCGGCGGGGCAGGCCGGACAGCAGCGCCGCCGAGGCGGCGAACGACCCGGCATCAAGTCCGAACGGCAACGCCCGCACCGCGGCGAACAGTACGCTGCCCAGCGGCGGCCCGAGGAATGTCTCGCCCAGCGTAAGGCTCACCTGGAGGTTGCCGTTGGCCTTGGGCAGCGACTCGGCCGGGACCAGCCGGGGCAACTCCGCCTGCGCGGCGTTGCTGAAGACGACCTCAGCAGCGCCCAGGCAGAACCCGGCGGCCACCAGCACCGCGATGCCCGCCGCGCCGACGGCCGCCAGGACCGCGATCAGCCCGACCACGACACACTGGATCGCCTGGGCACGCCACATGAGCGCTACCCGGTCATACCGGTCGGCCACCGCCCCGGCAGGCAGCGAGAGCAGAAGCCAGGGCAGGAAGAACGCCGCGGAGACCAGCGCGATGAGCCGCGGGTCCTTCGTGATCGTTACCGCTAGGAGCGGCAGCGCCGCCGTGACGGCGCCGTCACCGACGCTGCTGACGGTGTTGGCCCACCAGACGCGCTGGTAGGCAGGACCGAGAACCGCCCTGCCCCGGGCGGGAACCTCCTTCGCCGCCTGCGTCATGGCAGTGAGCTTCGCCGTGCCGTCTTCCAATGGAAATGTTTAAGGGATTCGCTAAATACTTGGTCCATGACCCTGGCGATCTCGCTCGACGTCGCGGAACTCGCCGCGACCAGGTTCGCCGCGTCTCCACTGTGCGAGACGATCAGGGCTGTCCAGCTGCTCGCAGCGCCGCAGCCGCCATCGGTGAACCGGCCCTGGCTGGACTGGGCGCGGCACCAGCTAGACGAGCGGACGCTGCGGGTGCCCGGGCTATGGCCGCTCGTCGTCAACGGCCTGCCGACCTACCCGGAATTCCTAATGCCAGCGCCAGCGAGCCAGTGGCCGCTCGTCAACGACGAGCTGGCCAGGGTCGCGGCCACGGCAGCCGAGCCAGTCCGGGCGAGCTTGTGCCGGGTGTTCGGCGAAAGGCCCTGGCCGGATAGCGCGCGCGACCTGTTCGAACGCCCCCGCGAGTCACTGCGACAGATCACCGCCGAGCTTGCGGAGTGCCATGAACACCTCATTGCTCCGCACTGGGAGCGGATCCGCGCAGTGCTCGACGCTGACATCGCCTACCGCACCGGAGTGCTGGCCAGCGGTGGTGCCAGGGATCTGTTCGCGGACATGCATCCCGACATGCACTGGGCGGCGGGCACCCTCACGCTGTGCGACGCCGATACTGACCCGTCGGTGTTCCGTGTGCGGAAGGGACCGGACGGCGTCGTGCTGGTGCCGAGCGTCTTTGCCTGGCCGCACGTGTCGGTGAGCAAGGCGACGAGCACGCAGACCATCCTGATGTATCCGGCCCGCGGCGCAGCCAACGTCTGGAGACCCCTCGGCCACGACGGGGTCAGCGGCACGCCCGCCGAGCACTTGCTCGGGGTATCCAGGGCCCGGCTGCTCGGCGCGCTGCGTTCCCCCGCGACCACCACCACCCTGGCGCGCCAGCTTGGCGTTACGCCGAGCGCAGTCTCCCAGCACCTTGGCTTCCTGCACCGCGGTCAGCTGGTGCAGCGGCAGCGCCGCGGTCGCGCGGTCCTGTATCAGACCTCCGATCTCGGACTCGCTCTCCTTGAGGCACCGCCCGCCGTCTGATCAGCAGTCAGCCGGCACGCGCGGGCGCCACGGCCCGCTGCTGCCTCACTCAGCGAAGCGGGCCAGACATCACCGTCGGCCTCGAACATGACGAGATCGCCCCAAATGGATGGGTAGCGCCTATAGCACGACTCGACACTTAGGCGCTGCTCGAGAAGCACCTAAGTCGCCACCGATAACAAAACGTGACATTGGTTCCTCTAGGCCCGCCGCCCATTTCAGATCTACGCTTCGGTCAAGTTTTAGTCAGCGAGTGCCAAAGCGTGGTGCGGCGCGCGAGCCCGATTCGGCAAGCAAGGCACCGCGTCAGTTAGCCAGGAGGACCAGAATGAGAACATTAGTCCGCACAGGCGCCATGGCGGCGGCGCTCGCCGTCGTCGGTGCAACGGCGCTGGCCGCCTGCGGCAGTAGCGGTTCCAGCGGAAGCGCTCTGCTGACCCCGAACGGTGCCTTCGGCAAGGTGCCCGCACAGATTGGCGCCCCGCATTCGGGCACCATCACGGTGGCCGAACCACCGGGCGCGACGCCGACCTGGATCTTCCCGGTCACCCCTGGCGCCAACGGATCGGTGTACACGTCCTACTCGTTCCAGGCCGAGATGTGGCGCTTCCTGTACATGTTCCCGAACGGCGCGAAGGTCCAGGAAGACAAGCCGATGAGCATGGCGAGCGATCCGGTCTGGAGCAACAGCGACAAAACCGTGACGGTCACGCTGAAGAACTGGAACTGGTCCGACGGCCAGCCCATCACGTCCAAGGACGCCGAGTTCTTCATCGACCTGACCAAGGCCGCGGTCAAGATCAGCGCGGCCGACTACAGCCAGTACGTGCCGAAGATCGGCATCCCGGACCAGGTCGTCAGCATGTCCACGCCGGACAGCCACACGCTGGTGATCAACCTGAACAAGCCGGTTAACCCGGTCTGGTTCTTCGAGAACTCTCTGGCAGGCATCATTCCGCTGCCGTCGCATGCCTGGGCGAAGGCGTCGGCGAACGGCCCGATCCTGGACTTCACGAACCCGGCGAACGCCACGAAGATCTACCAGTTCCTGGCTGCCCAGGCGAAGTCCGTTAAGACCTATGCCAGCAACCCGGTTTGGCAGGTCGTCGACGGCCCGTACAAGCTGACCTCGTTCAACAGCACGACTGGCGCGTTCACGATGGCGCCGAACAGCAGCTACGGCGGCCCGCGTGCGTCGAAGCCGTCGACGCTGCAGGCAGTGCCCTTCACTTCGGACACGGCCGAGTTCAACGCGGTCAAGTCCGGCAGCATCGACCAGGGCTACTTGCCATTCACCGACCTCCCGCAGGTGAAGTCGATCGAGGGCACGTACAACGTGTTCGGGTACCCGGCCTTCGGCTTCAACTACGTCACCTACAACTTCAAGGACACGACCGGCGACTTCAACAACATCATCAAGCAGTTGTACTTCCGCCAGGCGTTCGCGCACCTGGAGGATGAGCAGGGCTACGTCAAGGCGTTCTTCCACGGCGCGGGCGGGCTCGACTTCGGTCCGGTGCCGCAGATCCCGGCGAGCCCGTACACGCCGGCGAACGCTAAGAAGGACCCCTATCCGTTCAGCGTGTCGACCGCGGCCAGCATCCTGAAGGCGCACGGCTGGACCGTCACCCCCGGCGGCACGGACGTATGCAGCAAGCCGGGCACCGCCAGCAACGAGTGCGGCTCCGGCATCCCGGCCGGCACCAAGCTGGCCTTCAACCTGATCTGGAACACCAGCCCGGCCATCATCGGCCAGCAGATCACCGACCTGGTGGATCAGGCCAAGAAGGTCGGCATCAACATCACGCTGAAGTCCGACAACTTCAACCACATGATCGCCACCTACTACGACGTGGCGCAGCCGAAGAACGTCAACCTGTGGGCGATGGAGGACTTCGGCGGGTTCAGTATCGCCAGTTACCCGACGATGAACGGGATCTTCAACAGCACGGGCACCTACGACATCGGCGGGTACGCCGACCCGAAGGCTGACCAGCTGATCCAGGCATCGACCAGCAGCAGCGACCCGAATGCCGTGAAGGCCGAGGCGTCGTACCTCACCCAGCAGCAGCCCAGTCTCTTCCAGCCTTCGGTGGACCAAATCATGGTGTGGAAGAAGACGATCTCCGGCCCGCCGTTCTCGTTCGAGTCGCTCACCCAGTACCAGCTCAGCCCGGAGTTCTGGTACTTCACGAAGTAGTAACAAGGCAGTGATGGGTGGGCCGGACGCCCCTGTTCTCCTGCTACGGCAGGAGAACAGGGGCGCCGCCCCGCTCCCGTCCGCGCCTCCCGTGCTGGGACCGGAGGACTAGTGAGCGCTTACCTCATCCGCAGAGTGATCACCTCGATCATCGTGATCCTCGGCGTCTCGATCGTCATCTTCTTCCTGCTGCACGTGATCTACCCCTCGCCGGCCCAGGACGTGCTCGGGCCAAAGGCAACGACGGCGTCAGTCAACGCCTGGAACAAGGAACACGGATTTGACCGGCCGTGGATCGTTCAGTACCTGAGTTACCTGGGCAACGCGCTGCACGGCAACCTCGGCTACTCCTACAAGCTCAACCAGAGCGTGGCGGCCCTGTTCAATGAACGCTGGGCTCGGAGCTTGTACCTGTCTGGGATGTCGCTGTTGCTGTCGGTTCTGATCGCTATCCCGCTCGGGATCTATCAGGCAGTGCGCAGGAACAGCCTCAGCGACAACGCAGCGACCACGGTGGCGTTCGTGCTGTACGCGATGCCGGTGTTCTTCCTGGCGCTGATCTTGATCCAGATCTTCGCGCTCTCGCTGCACATCTTCAGCTTCGAGGCCAGCCAGTCCACCTCAGTGTGGGCGGTGATGGGCGACTGGCACTCGATGACGCTGCCGATCGCGACGCTGACCCTGATCAACGTGGCGGGTTACTCGCGGTACATGCGTTCGTCGGCAATGGACGCGCTGGCACAGGACTACATCAAGGCCGCAAGGGCCAAGGGACTTCCGGAGCGGCTCGTCCTGCTGCGCCACCTCGTGCGAAACGCCTCCCTGCCAATGGTCACGCTGGTCGGCTTGTCGATCCCGGTGCTACTGGCCGGAAACCTGATTACTGAGCAGGTGTTCAACTTCCAGGGTCTCGGCCTGCTGTTCTTCAACAGCCTCAACAACGTCGATTACAACGTGCTGATCGCCTACACGCTGATCGGCGCCGCGCTAGTGGTCGTCGGCAACCTGGTCGCCGATATCGCGCTCACTGTCGCCGACCCGCGCATCAGGCTCGCCTGACAGCCGGAGAAGGAGGCCACCATGACCAACATTGCCAGCCCCGTCCTCGGGCCGCTTGGCGCCGCGAGAGCGCCCGAAGGCGGCGAGGTCGGCCCCGTCCAGAGCGGCTGGCGGCTCGGGGTACGCGAGTTCGCCAGCAACCGGCTGGCCGTGCTCGGCTCGGCCGTCATCGCGTTCTTCCTGGTGTTCTGCTTCATCGGGCCGCTCCTCTATCACGGTCAGACGCTCAACACCAACCTGCTGACAACCGACCTGCCACCGGGGGCGGGCCATCCGCTCGGAACGACTGACGAGGGATTCGACGAGCTAGCGCTGCTGATGCGGGGCGGTCAGGCCGCACTCGAGGTGGCGTTTCTCGCTGCCGCGTTCGGCGTCGTGCTCGGATCGATCTGGGGCGCCGTCGCCGGCCTGGTGGGCGGCGTTGTCGATTCGGTGATGATGCGGATCGTGGACGTCTTCCTGTCCATCCCGATCCTGTTTGTCGTGCTGATCATCGCGGTCAGGTACGGCGCCTCCGTGCTCGGCTTGGGACTCATCATCGGCGGCTACTACTGGCTCGTCCCCGCCAGGCTGGTCCGCGGTGAGGTGCTGACGTTGCGGACCCGTGACTTCGTGTCTGCGGCGCGGGTCGCCGGAGCCGGGCGCTGGCGGCTGATCGGCAGGCACCTGATCCCCAACGCGCTCGGCGTGATGATCGTGAATGTCACGTTCAATGTGGCAGATGCGATCCTCCTGGTTGCCGCGCTCGGCTACCTGGGCTTCGGACTGCAGTATCCGACCCAGGACTGGGGCGACATGCTGTCCAAAGGCGCCGCCTCCATGCAGAACGGCTACTGGTGGCTCGTGTACCCGGTCGGCGCATGCATCGTCTTGGTGGTGATGGCCTGCAACCTCGTCGGTGACGCACTGCGCGACTCGTTCGACATCCGGCTGCGCCGGCGCTGACCGCCGCCGCCGGGACCCCACATACGCAAGGAGCACGCGCGAAATGGCACCGGTACTCCAGCTCGACAATCTGTCCACCGACATCCAGCTCAGCAGGTCGGTGGTGCACCCGGTCGGTAACGTGAGCCTGCACATCGAGCCCGGGGAGACGCTCGGGCTCGTGGGAGAGTCCGGGTGCGGCAAGTCGATGACAGGGCTGTCCATCCTGGGCCTGCTACCGCCTGGCGGTCACATCACCGAGGGATCGATCAAGCTGGACGGCAGAGAACTTGTCGGGCTGTCGGAGCCGGACCTGCGAACCGTCCGCGGGAACGAGATCGCGATGATCTTCCAGGATCCGCTGACGTCACTGGACCCGACAAAGACCATCGGCTATCAAGTGTCCGAGCCTGTCCGGCTGCACCGGGGACTCAACAAGAAAGAGGCACTCGATCGCGCCGCCGAGGTGCTCGGGCTGGTCGGACTGCCCAGGCCAGCCGAGCGGCTGGCCGACTACCCGCACCAGCTGTCCGGTGGCCTGCGGCAGCGTGTGATGATCGCGATGGCGCTGTCGTGCGAGCCCAAGGTGCTGGTCGCGGATGAGCCGACCACTGCGCTGGACGTGACGATCCAGGCGCAGATCCTGGCCCTGCTCGATGACCTGAAGAGTCGGCTGGGGATGGCGATCCTGCTGGTCACGCACGACATGGGCGTGATCGCCGGGCACACCGACCGGGTCAACGTGATGTACGCGGGCCGGATCGTGGAGGAGGCGAGCACCGAGGAACTGTTCGCACACATGCACCACCCCTACACGCAAGCGCTGCTTGGGTCCATTCCGCGGCTGACCCAGTCGGGCACCGAGCGGCTGGCGAACATCCCAGGGGTGCCGCCGGACCTTTCCCATCCGCCGCCCGGCTGCCGGTTCGCTCCGCGCTGCGCGAGGGCGACGGAAAAGTGCACCGGCGAAGAGCCTTCGCTGCTCAGCGAGGACATGGGGCACCGGTTCGCGTGCTGGCACCCGGTGAACGGCCCATTGAAGCTGCAGAAGTTGACCAGCAGTACTTCCGGGCAGGCCACGACCACCACCCGGGAACCTCTGGCCAGCGTCGCGGCGGCGGGAGAGGCCGGGCCGGAGTTGATCGCTCGCGAAGTGGCGGAGGAGTCCGGCGCGCCGCTGCTTGAGGTGCGGGACCTGGTCAAGGAGTTCCCCGTGACTGCGGGCCTGGTGCTGCAGCGCAAGGTCGGCAGCGTCAAGGCGGTGTCCGGCGTGTCCTTCACGATAAAGGCGGGCCAGACGTTCGGCCTGGTCGGCGAGTCGGGCTGTGGCAAGACGACGATCGGCAAGGTCATCGTCTCCCTGGAAAAGGCCACGGCCGGCCAAGTGCTGGTGCGCGGCAGGGACATTGCGTCCATGCACGGCGGCGCGCTGCGCCAGCACCGACGCGACCTGCAGCTGATGTTCCAGGATCCGTACTCATCCCTTGACCCGCGCATGCGGGTGGGTGCGATCATAAGGGAGCCGCTGGCCGCCCAGCGCATCGGGAGCCACAAAGAGCAGCAGGACAGGGTCTTCGAGCTGCTGGATGAGGTCGGCCTGCCGCGCAACGCTGTCGAACGGTACCCGCACGAATTCTCCGGTGGACAGCGCCAGCGCATCGGGCTGGCCAGGGCGCTGACCTTGAATCCGGGGCTGATCGTGGCGGACGAGCCGGTCAGCGCGCTAGATGTGTCGATCCAGGCGCAGGTTCTGAATCTGATGAAGCGGCTGCAGGCCGACCACGGGCTGACCTACCTAGTGATCTCGCACGACCTGGCGGTGGTCAAGTACATGGCCAGCACGATTGGCGTGATGTACCTCGGGAAGCTGGTGGAACTCGGCTCCGGCGACGACATCTACCAGCGGCCGGCGCACCCATACACCGCTGGCCTGATCGACACGATCCCGATCCCGGAACCGCAGGCGGCCAAGGCTCGCAACGAGGTCGGCATCCGCGGCGAACTGCCCAGCGCGATCACGCCGCCGTCGGGCTGCCGGTTCCGCACCAGGTGTCCGTTCGTCCAGGAGCGTTGCGTGGAGGAAGAGCCGCAGCTGCGCTCGTTTGGTCCTAACCACGTGGCTGCCTGCCACTTCCCGCTGCTGGGCCACGAGCCGCCGGGCGCGCCCGCCGCGGCCGGAGCGGCAGGCACAGGTTCGGTTGTGGGCAGCGCGGGCACGGACTGAGAGCGCACTTGTCCGGTCACCGGGTGGCTGAGTGCGAGTGGCACATATCCCGCAGCCAGAACCGCAGTTAAATGCTGCCTGGCCCGGGCCACGCGCCCAGAGAGGAAGCCTGATGGATCGCGCCAAGGCCCGGGTCCGCCCGTACCGCCCGGCCGATATCGACGCCTTGTACCAGATCTGCCTCCTGACCGGCGACCGCGGCCGGGACGCGACCTCGCTTTACCGCGACCCCAGGTTGCTCGGGCACTGCTTTGCAGCCCCCTACGGGTTGTTCGAGCCATCCCTGGCCTTCGTGGCAGAAGACACCTCAGGCGTGGCCGGCTACGTCATCGGCGCGCTTGACAGCCAAGCCTTCGAGAAACGGCTCGACAGCAACTGGTGGCCGCGACTGCGCAGCCGCTATCCAGAACCCCAGTCAGGCCTCCCCGCACAACAGTGGACGCCCGACCAGCAGCTGGCTCATTTCATCCACCATCCAGGCCGCACTCCGGACGACCTTGCGGCGCGCTACCCCTCACACCTGCACATCGACCTGCTGCCACGCCTGCAGGGCCGCGGATACGGCCGGAAGCTGATCCAGACACTGACTACGGCCCTGCGTGATCAGGGTTCCAGCGGAGTACACCTGAACGTCACCCCTGGCAACGAGCAAGCTGTCAGCTTCTACCGGCACGTCGGCTTCACCGAACTGCCGGCCGCCGACACGCGCCTATTCGTCATGGACCTCCGCAATACCGGTTAGCACCACGCTGGCATAGGTCGCTACGCCTACGGAACCGTGACACCCTGCAGTTTCACGCCCGACGGATTCTGCGTCGGGTCGAGCTCGGTCTGCACGTTAACGCTGGCAGGCGGGATCGCATCCAAGACGAACGGCACATTCGACGGGTTGTAGCCGCAGACGGCGGGCGGGGACGCCTCGCCGCCAACCGCCGCCGAGCAGACGCCGAACGTAAAGCCGCCCGGCGTGGCAGTGAACGTGCGCGCATCGTCGATCCCGAAGCCATCCTGGCCAGTTAGCGCCAGCGTGAACGTCCAGCCCGAGCCAGGCGTGCCCAGCGCCGAGGTCGGCACAGTGATCGTCACCAGGCCGGGCGTGGCTCCGCCGGACGGGCTGAGCTGGGCAACCGACACCGACGGCGCGCCCACGCTCGACGACCCGGACAGTCCCGAGCTTGAGCTGGCTGGCGTCACCCAGTCGTCGGTTCCGAACCCGTCGACCTCGATGAGCTGGTTCCAGGCACTCGCGGGCGCGATCGAGTAGTTGAACGCGCCCGCCGCTGCGGTGGACTGCACCTCCCCGGCCGGCACGCTCCCGGACGGCGCGTGGATATACAGGTCGATGAGCTGCGCCCCGAGCAGCGAGCCGAATGTCGGCTGCAGGTTCGCGATGCCGATCTGGAAGCTCACCGTGCTGCCAGAATTGATCACGGTGAGCCCGCTGAGCCGGAACGAGCCCGGGGCGAACACCGGCGAGCCGTCAGAGTTCGTCGCGGTCGGGTACGCGTAAGTGCCTGGCCCGTTGCCGCCGCCGGGCGCAGCTCCGGCGCTCAGGACCACGGTGCCGGGCACGTGCAGGTCGGTGACCGCGAAGATGGCCTCGCTGGTCCCGCCGCCAGCCGACGCGGGCGCCGTCGCGGCGACCTCTACTGAGTTAGCGCCTGGCTGCAGGCTCAGCGTTGCCGAGAACGCGCCCGTGGGATCCGCCGTGACCGTCGTGATCGAGGTGGACGGCGCACTCGCCCCCGGTGCCGTCGACGTCACCGCCAAGTCCACGGTCGCGCCCGGCGCGGTGGTGCCGGTCACTGGCACCGACGCCGCGTCTACGGTGGCGCTCGGACGAGTGAGGTTCATCGGCACGTCCCCGCCGGCCGCCGTCAGCGGCGCGGTCACGCTCAGCGGCACCGTCGACGGACCACCGCCGGCGTACCGGCTGGCCACGATCGACGGCTGCTCCAGCAACCGACCGGCCGCCTGGTCCGCGATCAGCCGGAGCATCTGGGCCTGCGCCCAGGTCAGCGGGGCCGCCGACCCGTCGGCCTGACCGTCGGCGAACCCGATCGACGCGGTGGCCGGGTCAGCTCCGTAGGGCGATGCAGGCACGTCCGGGTAGTTCCACACCTGCTCGGGCACGAGGCCGACGCCCGATGCAGAGGTCAGCATGAAGTCCAGGTCCGCGGTAGCAGCCGAGCTGTCGCCGGCGAGCAGCTGGTACTCCCCGTTCTCGCCGGACAGCACTGGCCACGGATGCCCCGTTCCCTGGTCGCTTGTCGCCCACGGCTCGCCGTTCACCGAGCAGTCGTTGAAGACTGACACCTCGCAGTCGCCATAGCCGTCGCCGTTGTAGCGCAGGGTCCCGGTCCCCGAAGGCGTCGGTGCCGACAGCGCCTTCCCCGTCACTGCGAGCGAGTTGGTGACGAGCGCCGAACTGGCCGGCAGTTCGCCGAGCCTGACCAGTTCCAGGAAGCCCTGGTCGACCACAGCCCGCTGATCGTAGCTGGTCGGGTCGCCGTTGCCGAGCGTGTAGGAGTACGCCTGGTCCGGGTTACCCGTCTTGCCGGCGCGGATGAAATACGGCTGCGACGACAGCGGCCCGTTGTCGGTCACCGTCGTCGCAAGGATCAGCCGGCGGAAGTTGTCGGCCGTGGCCTGGAACAGCCGCTGCGACGCAGTATCGCCTTGCACCTTCGCGATCGCCGCGGCCGCGACCAGCCCCGCGACCTCGTCAGCCATCGTCGACGGCGAGAACCCAGTTTGCTCCTCCCAGCGCTCGACTCCATCGGCGGGCCCGTTCGCGACCAGGAAATCCGCGGCCGGGCGGAGGTGATCGACGTATAGCGCGGCGTTCCCGGCCATGCCTGCCTGCCAGGCGGCCAGGATCGGGTCGGCGGTCTCGTC
>DASXIA010000132.1:0-6855 GCA_036488155.1 Streptosporangiaceae bacterium
GGATATGACGACGAGTATGGCTCTGCGGCGGGGGCCGGCGGGCCGGGCGGTGCGGGCGGCCGCGGCGCTATGGACGATGACGGTTACGGCTGGCCGGGGCCGGTGGACGACAGCGGCATAGCCAGCCGCCGGGGCCGTGGCGGCGACGATGAGATCGATGCCGACAGCGCGCGCCACAATGGGTTCTTCCGCGGCTTCGGGCGCGGAGATGACGACTACGGACACCGTCCGCCGAAGCGGCGGCGCAGCCGTGCCCCGATGGTGGCGCTGGCCGTAGTCATCATTTTCCTGGTGGCAGTCGTCGGCGGCGGCGTGTACGGCTACCACTGGTACTCAAAGCGGCACGCCGACTGGGTCGGGTCGGTCGGCACCGGTTCGGTCATCGTGCAGGTCAAGCCCGGCGAGATTGCCTGCAGTCTGGCGCTGGAAAACACGATGGTCAGTCAGGGAGTGGTTGCGTCAGGAACGGCGTTCTGTGACGCTGCCAAGACCGCTGGCAACTCCGCGTCACTCGAGCCTGGCTCCTTCAAGCTGAAAAAGCACATGGGCGCATTGGTGGCCTGGAAGCTGCTCATTAGCCCGAAGTCTCGGGTGCAGCAGACGGTGGCCGTGCCGGACGGCCTTCGCGTTACCAAGATCTTGCCGAAACTTGCTAAGGACACCGGCATCCCGCTGGCTAAGTTCCAGGCGGCGCTTAAGGACCCCGCTGCGCTCGGTCTGCCGTCCTGGGCGCATGGCAGCGCCGAGGGCTTCCTGTACCCGGCTACCTACCCGATACAACCAGGGACCTCGGCGGCCGACATCCTGAAGATGATGGTCTCCAAGTTCAATAGCGAGGTGGCGAGCCTGCATCTGGCGTCCGCGGCCAGGCGGGTGGGGTTCACTGAACTCCAGGTCATCACCGAGGCCAGCCTCCTCGAGGGCGAGGTTGGCTCGGTACCGAAGTACTTCCCAGACGTCGCGCGAGCCATCGACAACCGGCTGAACCAGGTCCCGCCGATGAAGCTCCAGCTGGATAGCACGGTGGCCTACGCCACCGGTCACTACATCTACAACCTCTCTCAGAGCGATCAGAACGTGAATTCGCCGTACAACACCTTCAAGCACTCTGGTCTGCCACCCGGTCCGATCGACTCGCCCGACGCCGCGGCGATCCAGGCAGTGCTGCACCCGAACGACAGCCAGCAGGCACGTACCTGGCTGTATTTCGTTACCGTGAACAATGCGGGCACGACCAAGTTCACGGCCAGTTACTCGCAGTTCCTGACATGGTCTGCCGAGGCCCAGAGGGCCCTTGGCTGACCCGGCGGCCCGAGGACCCGGCGCGCCCCGCCGGGCGGCGGTGCTCGGCTCGCCCATCGCCCACTCGCTGTCGCCGGTCCTGCACCGCGCTGCTTACCGCGAACTGGGGCTAACAGGCTGGACCTATTCAGCGATCGAGTGTGACGAGGAGCGCCTGCCATCGCTGCTGGACTCGCTCGGGCCGGACTGGGCGGGCCTCTCGCTGACGATGCCGCTCAAGCGCGCGGTGCTTCCGCTGCTTGATCATGTCGAGCCACTCGCCACACAGGTGGGCGCCGCCAACACGGTGGTCTTCGCCGGCGGCGAGCGGCGCGGCTTCAACACCGACGTGGGCGGCATCGTGACCGCCCTGCGCCAGGCCGGCGTTACTACCGGCGGGAACGTGCTGGTCCTCGGCAGCGGTGCAACCGCCTGCTCGGCACTAGCGGCCCTGGGCGCGATGGGCACGGTCGCGGTCTGCGTGGCCGTTCGCGCGCAGGCCAGGGCGAAGTCCCTGCTGGCGGTCGCAGACTGCCTTGGCATGCAGGTCGCGCTGATCGAATACGGCCCGGCCTTGGCGAGCCGGCGCTGGCACGTGCTGATCTCCACCATCCCGGCCACCGGCGCCGAACCAGTAGCAGCCCAGCTCGCTGCCGGCACGCTGGCAGCGGACAGCGTCTTCGACGTCGTGTACGACCCCTGGCCGACGCGGCTCGCGGCCGCGGCGGATAAGGCTGGCTCGACGGTTATTTCCGGCTTTGACATGCTCGTGCATCAAGCGGCTGGACAGGTCGAGCTCATGACCGGCCGGCCCGCCCCGGTCTGCGCCATGCGGGCAGCTGGCCTGGCGGAACTGGCTCGCCGGCGGAATATCCGCTAGCCACCGGACGCTAACTTGTCGGAGAATTCCAGCGGTCGCCGAATTCCGGTGGTAGCCCCCATGGGCTAGGCTTGGAAGCGACGACAATGTTCGGCATTGCGGGCAGCGCTTGTCCTAGCGGAGTGCTAGCGCACAAGCGTTCCGCTTCGCCGGATGTGCAAGCGGAGGACCACCTCGGCCGCCTCCCACCTGGTCAGCTCATCGCTGGCGGGTATATGCCAGGTCGCATGAGAGGCAACCTGGCGGCTGGCTAGCTTTGGCTGGCTGGTTAGGCCGGACGCCATGTCGGCGGAGCGCTCGGTACAGAGCGGGACGGCCGATGGTGGCGTCGCGGTAACTGTCGCCTAGGCGCATCCTGGGGGACGGCATCCGCGATGGTGGCCCCGCGGCGCAATATCGCGGGGCCTTTCGGTTTCCTGTCCCGGCTGCATTTCGCGGCCGGCGATCCAGAATCAAGCTCCCGCCGCTGCCCCTAGGGATGGTCTCTGGGGAAGCACAGTGACACAAGGAGGTCACATCAGCACCGAACCTCGTATCAACGAGCGCATCAGGGTACCCGAAGTGCGGCTTGTCGGCCCGGCCGGCGAGCAGGTCGGGATTGTTGCCATTAATGACGCGCTCCGGCTGGCCCAGGAGGCAGATCTCGACCTCGTCGAGGTTGCGCCCATGGCCCGGCCCCCTGTCGCCAAGCTGATGGATTACGGCAAGTTCAAGTACGAGTCCGCCTTGAAAGCCAGGGAGTCGCGCAAGAACCAGGCCCAGACGGTCATTAAAGAGATCAAGCTGAGGCCGAAGATCGACCCGCACGACTACGGCACCAAGAAGGGCCACGTCGAGCGCTTCCTCAAGCAAGGCGACAAAGTCAAGGTAACGATCATGTTCAGGGGACGTGAGCAGTCGAGGCCCGAACTCGGGTTCAAGCTGCTCCAGCGCCTGGCTGGCGACATCGAAGAGCTGGGTTTCGTCGAATCCTCGCCGAAACAGGACGGCCGCAACATGATCATGGTGATCGGGCCGCACAAGAGGAAAGCCGACGCGATGGCGGCCGCGAAGACCGAGCGCGCCGAGCGGGCAGGTCGGCCTAGCCGCGGCTCTGAGCACGCGGATGCTCCGGTCTCGTCGGACGCTGACGGCCTCAGCGAGGTCGGCGAGTCGTCCCAGACCGCCGAGTCGTCCCACATCGACGAGTCGTCCCTGACTGCGGAGTCGTCCCAGGCTGCCGAGTCGTCGCAACCACAGTCCTCGCAACCACAGTCGTCGCAACCACAGTCGTCCCAACCACGGGCGTCGGCGGCCGCACCGCAAGCGACAGAGCGGCCAGCGCCGGCTAATCCGGGACCGGCCGTTCCAGCGGACGAGGCTCGCGCTGCGGACGCCCCACCGAGAGCTGCTGCGCCAAGGCCAGCCGCGCCGAGGCCCAGCGCACCCCGGCCGTCAGCGTCGTCTCCGCGACCTGGCCCGGCAAGCAGCCCGGCACCTAAGCCAGCCGCGCCGCGCGCGACGCCTGCATCGTCCGCCCGGCCCGGCGCGGCAGGCAGCCCGGCACCTAAGCCGATGGCGCCACGCGGAACAACGGCGGCGGCCCGGCCGGCCGCGAGCACGTCAGGCGCGCCCAAGCCCGGCCCGGCCCGGCGATCCGGAGATGGCCCGGTGCCATCGCCGCGCACCATCGCGGCTGACAGCGCCGCCTCGGCGAGGAAGTCGGGCGAGGCCGATAAGTAGACCTCACGCTGAGCCGGGCGGCCTGGGCAGGCCGCCTGGCGACGGCTAGGGCCTGAGAGCTGCTGAGGCCCGGAAGTGAACGCTGGACGGCGCATGCCGCCCGGCGGGCAGAAGTGCCAGGCCACTGTGAAATCGTGCCTTGGCAGTCAGGATCGGGCCGGACGCACGGACTCGTGCCGACGGCGCCCCAGCATGGTGCCAACGGCACACAGGAAATGGAGACACGGCGAGATGCCGAAGATGAAGACGCACACCGGCGCCAGCAAGCGGTTCCGGCTCACTGGTACCGGTAAGGTCGTCCGCCGCCGTGCTAATCGCGCTCACTACGCCGAGTGGAAGCCGAGCTCGATGATGCGCCGGCTGGAAGGCTACGTCGAGCTTGCGCCAGGTGACAGCAAGAAGATCAAGAAGTTGCTGGGTAAGTGACCCGGCCCGCTGCTAGGGAGTCGTAACAAATGGCACGCGTGAAGCGGGCGGTCAATGCCCACAAGAAGCGCCGGGTTGTACTCGAGCGCGCCAGCGGGTACCGGGGCCAGCGGTCCCGGTTGTACCGCAAGGCGAAGGAGCAGCAGCTCCACTCAATGACCTATGCCTACCGGGACCGCAAGGACCGTAAGGGTGCGTTCCGGCGGCTATGGATTCAGCGCATCAATGCCGCCGTGAGGGCCGAGGGCATGACATATAACCGGTTCATCCAGGGCCTGCGGCTGGCGGAGGTCGAGGTCGACCGCAAGATACTGGCGGAGCTTGCCGTGTCCGACTCGCAGGCTTTCGCCGCGCTGGTCGAGGTGGCGAAGGCCGCGCTACCTGCGGACATCAACGCGTCAGCGGCCTGAGAAGCCCACATTTCACTGATTTGGTCGCGACAATTAACCGATTTGCGATGGTTCGCGCCGCGCAATTCCGTGAAATGTCGCGGACGACCGCCGGGGCGACTGGGAAAGGCGCGGTGAACCTCGCGAGGCGGCATCCATGACCGGGCCGGCCAGGCCTGTCACTTCACCGCGGGCGAGCGGGATGAGCATCCGTTCGCCGCGGGTGAAGGCTGCCCGCCAGCTGGGCAAGCGAGCGTTCAGAGAGCGGGGCAAGCTGTTCCTCGCCGAGGGGCCGCAAGCCGTGCGCGAGGCACTGCGCCGACCGGGAGTCCTGACTGAGCTGTTCGTGACCAGCCAGGGCGCTAGCCGCCACCCCGAGCTGGCCGCGCAGGCAGCCGGTCAGGGAATCGCCGTGCACGACGTCAGCGGTGAGGTCATGGCCGAGCTGGCTCAAACGATCACGCCGCAGGGCCTGCTCGGCGTCTGCCGGTTCGTGGACGTGCCGCTCTCCGCACTGCTAGCCGCGCATAACCCGCAGCTCGTCACCGTGCTGGCCAATGTTCGTGATCCGGGGAACGCCGGGACCGTGATGCGCACCTCCGACGCGGCTGGAGCCGATGGGGTGATCTTCGCAGCTGCATCGGTTGACCCCTACAACAGCAAGTGCGTCCGCTCCTCGGCCGGCAGCCTGTTCCACCTGCCGGTTGTGGCTGGCGCGCAGTTGGCCGAAGCGATCGGCGGGCTGCGCGAGGCCGGCTTGCAAGTGCTTGCCGCCGACGGCAGCGCCAGCCGGCTCCTCGACGCGCCAGGGGGGCCTGATCTGAGCCGGCCGACGGCATGGCTATTCGGCAACGAGGCTTGGGGGCTGCCCGGCGAGCTTCTTGCGCTGGCTGACGACGTCGTAGCCGTGCCCATCTACGGACAGGCCGAGAGCCTGAACTTGGCCGCCGCTGCCGCGGTCTGCCTGTACGCCTCGGCACGGCAGCTGCAGGCGCCGCGCGGCACGCTCTCGCAACCGCAAGATAACTGACCGCAGCCGGCAGTACAGGCGGGCAGACCTAATCCGCTAGAGTCTGATCACGTTGCGTCATGAAGTGGCCGGGTCGGCTACTGGCTGGTGGCCGATGACGTAACTGCGCTATGAAGGCGGATTGTCCCCCGAGTCCGCCGACGTGGCTGTGGCTGATGTGTGCGGGCCGGGCGGCCCGGCGCAGTTGGCTGCGGCGCGCCAGACTCGTTGCCGGGGGCAGGCTCATCAGCCTTCCGGAGGCGGCGCGCAGGTGGACGGCATCGTGGCAGGCCATGCGATGGCCCGTGCTGACGGCGTTCCAGCTGGAAAAGACCCGGCTGGAAAGGGTCCAGCCGGGTCAGAGCCGGCTGTCAGCAGGCCAGCTGCCGAGCCGGGCGACGTCAGCGGCGACTTGGTGAATGCCGATGACCTGCCGGATGGCCTGGTGATCGCCGACCGTAAGGGCAAGGTCACCGTCTTCAACCGGGTGGCCGCGCGGCTGACCGGGATCAGCCCGTCTCTCGCGCTCGGCCGCGATGTGCGCCAGGTGCTGCCATTGCGAGACCACGAGGACCGCTCCTGGTGGACGATGTGCAAGCCGTTCGACGGCCTGTCGACCCGGACGCGGCACCCGGAACTCTCGCTCTACTTGCCCGACGGCACGGAATTGCTGGTCAGTGTCGGCTACGTGCGGACACCGCGCGGCAGCGGTCCGCGCGAGGGCTGGTCCCTCGAGCCAGGCTCCGTGCAACGGCTGATGATCTCCCTGCGTAGCGCGGAGCAGCGGTCGCGGCTCGAGCGAAGCCGGGCCGACCTGGTGTCGACAGTGGCGCACGAGCTGCGCTCGCCGCTGACCAGCGTGAAAGGCTTCACTGCGACCCTGCTGGCCAAATGGCCCCGGTTCACCGATGATCAGAAGCGCGTGATGCTGGAGACGGTCAATGCCGACGCCGACCGGGTTACCCGCCTGATCACCGAATTGCTGGACGTGTCCAGGATCGAGGCCGGACGGATCGAGATTCACCCGGAGCTTGTCGACATTCCCAGCCGCGCCATCAAGATCATCAGCGGCCGGGTCGCGGCGGGCGATTCCCCTGACCGCTACCGGATCGAGGTCGCCGACGGACTGCCCGAGACCTGGCTCGATG
>DASXIA010000156.1:0-2014 GCA_036488155.1 Streptosporangiaceae bacterium
CGCCGCGATCGCCGCGGGTGATCTATCCCGAAGGATCGACCATCCGCCGGCCAACACCGAGGTCGGGCGGCTGGCTGGCGCGCTGGACAGCATGCTGGCCAGGATCGAGGCCGCGTACCTGGCTCGGGCCGAGGGTGAGGCGCGCGCAGTGCGGTCCGAAGACCGGATGCGGCGGTTTGTCGCTGACGCCAGCCACGAGCTGCGCACGCCGCTGACATCCGTCCGGGGCCTGGCCGAATACGGCCTGCAGCAGGGCGAGACGGCGGGCACAGCCGAGCTGCTCCGGCTGATGACCCTGATTCAGCGTGAGTCCGGCCGGATGGGGCGCCTGGTCGATGATCTGCTGCTGCTGGCACGGTTCGATGCCGATCTTCCCTTGCAGCGCCGGCCAGTGGACCTGGCGAGCATCGCGGCCGAGGCAGTGGCGCAGGCCAGGCTTGTCAATCCAGGCCGGCGGATCACGCTGGACGCGCCCGAGCCGGTAGTCGCCTGCGCCGATGGCGAGCGGATCCGGCAGGTGATCGACAACCTGATCGGCAACGCGATCCAGCACACTCCACCCCGTTCGCCGGTTCTCGTCAGCGTCTGTGATGACTGCGGGACTGCGCAGATCACCGTCACCGACCGCGGGCCCGGCATGACGGCCGAGCAGGCGGACCACGTCTTCGAGCGTTTTTACCGGGCAGACGAGGCCCGCAGCAGGGTCAGCGGCGGCACCGGCCTCGGCCTGGCGATCGCGGCGTCGCTGACCGCTGCGCATGGCGGCGCGATCACTGTCGACACAAGTCCCGGCGAGGGCGCATCTTTCCGGGTGCGGTTGCCGGTCGCGGCCCAGTAGCGCACAGAGCGACTCCCCGGCTCGCACTCGGCCTGCCCGCTAGGTCCGCCAGGGCACGGGCACTTTCTAGGTAGCCACAACGAGATCACAAGCCAGTTCCCGTTGACTGCACGTGGCGAGGCAGCCGCCTCGCTCAGTAAGCCATGACACCTGTCTGGCTAGCGAGGAGGTAGTACGTGATCCGTCTGTCCCGCGCCCGCTCGACCGCGCTCAGCGCAACCGCGCTCGTCGCGGTGGTTTTCGTAGCGGGCTGCAGTTCCAGTTCGGCCGGGTCGTCAGGTTCTGGCTCTGGCTCTGGCTCAACTCAGAACACCTCGTTCCGCAAGTGCCTGGAGCAGCACGGGGTCACCCCGCCGTCTGGTGGCGGCTTCGGCGGTGGCTCTGGTACGCCGCACCCGCGGCCGACCGGATCGGCGTCGTCGTCCTTCCGCCAGGCCATCCAGGCGTGCGGCGGCTCCGGCGGCGGGTTCCATGGCGGCTCTGGATCCGCTGGCTGACAACTCCTACGAGGGGAACATAGATGTTTGTTACTTACCTGCTGCGCGAACTGCGGCGGCGAATGCGGCAGGCGATCTTCATCGCTCTCGGCCTTGCCCTTGGCGTCGGCCTCGTCATTACCGTGACGGCGGCCGCGTCCGGGGTCTCCGCTGGTCAAGGAACCGTGCTCAAGTCGCTCTACGGAGTCGGCACCGACATCACCGTGACAAAGGCGCCGACTGCGAGCTCTGGCGGCGGGCCTCGCTTCCGCTTCGGCGGCGGCCAGAGCTCCAGCGTCAGCCGCAATATCCTCGTCAGCGGCGGCCTGGGCACCCTGAAGTCCTCCGATGTCACCGCAGTAGCCAGCCAGAAGGACGTCTCTGCTGCCGTCGGCGCGCTGGTGCTCAATGACCTGAAGTTTTCCGGCAACTTTAAGCCTGGCGGGAACGGCGGAGGACCCGGCGGACGGAGCTCAGGCGGGTCCGGGTCGGTCAATGCGAACTCGTTCACCGTAACGGGCGTCGACCCGGCAAACGACTCGCTGGGCCCGCTCGCTTCCGGCACGATCATCTCGGGTCACGGCATCACCAGCGGCGAGGAGCACAAGAACGTAGCCGTGATCGAGTCGAACTACGCCACGTCGGCCAGCCTCAAAGTTGGCTCGACCACGACGGTGGCCGGCCGGAAGTTCACTGTCGT
>DASXIA010000158.1:0-20216 GCA_036488155.1 Streptosporangiaceae bacterium
CCGGCGGACCCCGACGCTACGGAACACCCTGCCACGGCAGGCCTGCCTGCACCGTTGCCCCCGTGGCGCGTGCTGGACATTTCGCAGGCGATCTCCGGCCCGTACGCCGGGCGGATCCTCAGCGACCTGGGCGCCGACGTGGTCCGGGTCGACGGGCCGCGCACCGACGTGACCGACCTGTTCGGTGCAGTAATCGACGGCCGCGCCGGCATGTTCGCGCAGATGAACGCCGGCAAGCGCAACATCGGGATCGACCTTGCTGCTGAGGGTGCGGTCGGCCTCGTCCGGGATCTGGCCGCAAGCGCGGACGTGCTGATTGAGAATTTCCGCCCCGGCGTGATGGACCGGCTCGGGCTCGGCTACGAGACGCTGAACCGCGCCAACCCCCGGCTGGTGATGGTCTCTGTGTCCGGATTCGGCGCGACCGGCCCTGACGCCGGACGCCGCGCGCTCGCCCCGGTGATCCACGCGGAGTCGGGCCTAATCGCCCGGCAGGCGCGGCTGGACGAGCGGGAGCCGGCCGATCTCCCGCTGGCCCTGGCCGACACCGTCACCGGGCTGCACGCCGCGATCGCTGTCCTCGCGGCGCTGCATCAGCGCGCCGCAACCGGTGCCGGCCAGCACATCGAGCTCAGCATGCTGGCTGCCGTCGCGGCGAGCGACGATCACGCTCACGCCGCGATCGACGGCAGCACCGAGCCGTACAGTTCACGAGGCACGATCTGGCAGGCGCCTGGCGGCCCCATCCTCATCGCGGCGCCGCCCAAGCACGCCTGGGTGATGCTGTCCCGTCGCGGGCTGATTGCCGATCCGGCCCCGCCCGGCAGCGAGTTGCCGGTGAAGGCGCAGCTTCGGCAACAGGCGATACAGGAGTGGATGACAGGATTCGCTAGCCGGGATGAGCTGATCGCCGCGCTGGAGAGCGCCGGGGTCGCGTGGGCCGACCTGCCCGACAGCCCGGCAGTTTTCGCCGGTGGCGCGCGCACAGCCAGCCTGCCAGGCACCAGCCGCCGCGTCGTGGCGATGCCGTACGACTTCTCGGCCGCGTCCGCCACTGTCCGCCGCGGCGTCGCGAAACGAGGCGAGCAGAACGCCGAGGTGCTGTCCGACTGGCTGCGGCTGGATCCAGCCCCGATCACCGACCAGACCGCGCGCGGCGTGCTGCTCCGCTCGACCTGATGCTGAATCGGCGCCCGGTCGCGAGCAGCCGAAGGAAGCGTAGGCGCAAGTCCGTCGGAAGAAGCCGCGGCGACACGTCAGGTCACGTGCTGAAGTTCCTCCGGCTCGAATGCCTCGATGGCGCTGGCGTCCACCTCGTCGATATTCATCGTGCGGGCAACGGCGAGCGCCTCGAGCCGGCGCCTGATCAGCTGCTGCTGGTATTCGTCATCGAAACCAGCGGCGGCGCGCTGCTCCCGGACTCGTGGATCGGCTGACCCGTAGCCGCCGCCGAAGCCGGCGGTCAGCTTCGCCCAGCGCTGCTCGACCCACTCCCACAGCTCCGGATTTTCCGCGATGATTCGCCGCCCCAGATACGTACCGTAGGCGATATGGCGCCGCTCGTCCCGCTGGGTTAGCTTCAGGCCGGCCGCAAGACCGGGGAGCTTGCCGAGCTTGCGCAGGGTCAGATCCCAGCGCCGGTACCCGGCAATGGCCGCGACGCCCTCGACGAGCTGGTTGTAGATCAGGGTCGCGTCCAGGATCGCCTTCGGCGACTGATCCGTGTCGAGCCTGCGCATCACTTTCGTTAGCCCTCCGTCGAACAGGCCCGGGCGCCGCTGCCCGAGGTCGGCCTGCTGAGCCCGGACCAGTTCATCCAGCGAGGCTGGGTCAAGGCCGACGGCGTCAAACCACCGGCGGAACATTTCGGTGTGCTTAGCCTCTTCCATCGCGAACATCGACAGGTACATCGTGTCCTCGAGGCGCCCCAAATCAGACATGCACCGCAGCAGCGGCACGATGTCGAGCGTGACGGCCTCTTCGCCGACCATGAACCCGCGAGCCGACAGACCAACGAGCACCCTTTCCTCCGGCGACATCGCCTGCCAGTCGAGGGCGTCCTGCGAGAAGTCAATGTCGGCTGGGTCCCAGAAGAGCTTCTTGGACTTTTCCCACAGCCGCCACGGCACCGACTCATAGTCGAGGCCGCGCGTCGACCGGTATCGAGCGATCTGGGTCTCCTGGATCTTGCCGCCGGCCACAGGCTCTGTCATCTTCCACATCCTTCAAGATGGCCGCGCCGGGCAACTCGAGTGCCATTCTAGAATTTCAGTTAAGCACGGACGGCGGTCGAACGGCTAGGCGCGCTGCAGCTGCGACCCAGCCAGGTCGCAAGCGCCCCGAAGCTCGGCCGGCTACTCAAGGGGGCGGCGACCGATCGCGCTCGGCTCCGACCCGGCGAGCAGCCAGCCACCGATCACGGCAACCAGTGGCATGCCGACCAGGATGAGCAGCAGGCTTGCCACCGGGATGCTGCTCAGCGACGACAGGGTGTCCAGCTGATTGGTCCGGAAGAAGCCGATCGCTGCGACGTACCCGGCGGCTGTGCCGACGACCCCGCCGATCAGCGCGAGCGCGCCCGCCGTAGCCGCGGAGATGGCCCGGCGGGCTGCGCGGCTTGCTCCGGCCGCGGCCAGTGTACGGAGGCTGCTGGCAGTTTCACTACGAAGCAATCCGACGCTCATCGCGAGAATGCCGAGGGCCAACAGGACGCCGAAAACGCTGGCTACGTCGGCGATCGCCGCGAACGTCGGAATGCTGTCGCGCGTCTCAGCGGCCAGCCCGGCCGTGGCCACCAGAGTGAGCGGACCCGCCGGCGTATCGGCTACGAGCCGGGCCGGCAGTCTTGCTCCCGCTGCGGCGTGCTGGGCACCGCTGATCTGGCCTGCAGTCAGCGAATCCGGCGTCTGGATGAGCCAGCCAACTGTCGTGATCGTGAGGTGGAATTCGCGCACGGCGCGCTCGGTGATCACGGTGTTCGGCGCTGACGTACCGGACGGCAGGGCGGTGACCTGCTGGATCTTCGGATTCTCCAGGCAGGAGCCTCGCGTGCAGGGCGTGCTGCCCGGAGGGCCCACTTTGTAAGCGCCGTAATTGAGCTGCATCTCCGTCATGCTCGACAGACCAGGCCGCATGGTGAGGATGTCGGCGTCCGGATCGACCTGCGCGGCAGTGATGCCGTACGCACGCAGCAGCTGCGGAGTGGCAACATACACGGTTCCGTCCCAGGGTCGCCCGCCGGACGTGGCGCGCTGCAGGGAGGAGTCAGTGGTCTCCAGCCGGACGATGTGCGAGGACCCGAGCGAGTGCGCGATGCCCACGGCTTCGGCTGCCATCGCAGCAAGCTGGGCGCCGGTGACTTGGACCGGTATGGACCGGGTCCCGCTGATGAGGAGGACACTCGCGCGTGGAGTGCGCGCCGCCCGCCGCTGCCCGCTGTTCGGATTGCTGTGTGACCGCGGCCCGTGCTGCTTTCCGGGCGGTCCGGCGAACTGAGCGTTTGCGGCTGCCGGGTAGACGATGAGCTGGTTGGATGCCAGGTTGGGCCCGACATAGTCCAGCGCGCTGCCGAACCGCGCAGCGGCGACCACGCAGACGATGACCGCGATAAGCACGCTGAGGCTGATTGCCCCGAGCGCCGCCCCGGAGCGCGTCCGGTACCTGGCCAAGTCGCGCAGGGCGAGCCGCACGACGATCGGGGCCCGCCGGGCGGCCCCGGCCAGCAGCGCCAGGCACGTCGGGGCGAACAGCACTACCCCGACGCACAGCACGATCAGACCCATGATCAGGGCCAGAAAGAGCGTCGAGTTGTTCCCCGTCCGCGCGGCGGTCGACGTCGACTGCTCACTCGCCAGCCCGATCAGGAAGAACGCGAGCGCAATCAGAGCGACGCCGGTCGGCCCGGTCCAACGGCGAGCCTGCCGCGGGGCCGGTGGCCGCCCTGCGAGGGCGGCGACGATCGGCACCCGCGCGATCGCCCGGGCGGGTCGAACGGCCGCCAGGAACGCCGACAGCACGGCGAGCGCCATCGACACAAAGATCACCAGCCAGGGCAACTGGAAGGCGCCTATGACGTGGTGAGCGCCGGCTTCCGCGCGCGGGCGGTACGCCAGCCAGGCTGCCAGGCCGAGCGCGAACCCAGCAACCGCGCCCACGACCCCGGTGGCGAAACCGTTGGCGCTGACCACAAGGCCGACGTTGGCGCCCGTGGCGCCCTGCGCGCCGAGCATGCCAATCGAGCGCAGCCGCCGCTGCGCCAGCACCGTGAATCCGCCCACGCTAATCAGCGCGATGAGCAGCATCCCGAGCGTCGCAGCTGCTAGCGAGATGGTTACCGGGTTGATCACGTTCGTGTTGCCGGCCGACATCCGCGACACGACATGCGGGCCCAGCGATTGGGGGTTCAGGCCCGGGGCATCAAACAGCACGGTGACCAGCGTGGGCGCGCCCACCTGGCCGGGCGCCACGAGCGCGAACTCGTCAACCAGATTCTGCGGGTTAGTCACGATGCCGACTACGCGCCGGGCTGAGCCGCTAGCGCGCCACGTGTCACCGATCCTGAGGTGCAGTTCGGATGCGACCCCGCTGGTCAGGGCTACCTGGCCAGTCCCGCTGGGATAGTGCCCGCTCACCAGCGAGAGCATGGGCTGGCCAAACGCGCCATGGGGATTTTGCGAGCGCAGGCTATAGGTGCTGACCGAGCCCGGCACCGAGATCGTCTCGTTCTCGATCACGTCGAGCCGGCCGAACCGGTGGGCCAGCGCCGCGACCTCAGCGGCCAGGCCGTGACTCGGCCCGAGAGTAGCCATGTCGGCCGCGCTGCCGAAGCCGGCCCCCGCCGGGGGCGGCGCGTTGGTGGCCACCGCCGAGCCGACGAACGTGGCCGCGACCGCGACGGTGATCAGCGCCAGGATCAGTAGCTGCTGGCGCCATTCGTGGCGCAATAGCCGCCAGGCCCAGCGGACGATCGCCCGCCGCGCAGGGACGCCCCCGTTTCTGGCCACCGCGCGGCCGGGCCGCTCTCGCACCGTGACGGTCATTGCGGCCGTCCGGGCGTGAGCAGGGTCGGACCCGGCGCCGGAGCGCTCTGGTGGGTGACCCCGCCGTCGCGCAGGAATACCACCTGGTCAGCCCACGAGGCGAGCTGCGCGTCGTGGGTGACCACAACCGCGGCCATCCCGCCGTTCTTGCACGCGTCGTGCACCAGGCGCATGACTGCCTCGGCGTTGCCCGAGTCGAGCGCGCCTGAGGGCTCGTCAGCCAGCAGCAGTCGCCGGTCACCGACGACGGCGCGCGCGATGGCCACCCGCTGCCGCTCGCCGCCCGACAGCTCGTCTGGGTAACGCTCGGCCCGGTCGGCAATCCCTAGTTCCTCCAGCGCCGCAAGCCCGGCGGCTCGGGCCTTCCGCGCGGGCAACCCGTCCAGTTCGAGCGGCAGGCTCACGTTTTCCGCAGCAGTCAGCCCCGGCAGCAGGTTGTAATCCTGGAACACGTAGCCGATCGTGCGCCGCCGCAGCCGGGCCTTGTCGTTACGTGACATGCCCGCCAGTGCGGCACCGCGCACGCGCACCTCGCCTTCAGTCGGCTCTTCCAGGCTGCCAGCGATCGTCAGCAGCGTGCTCTTCCCCGATCCGCTCGGCCCCATCACTGCGACCATCGCACCCTCGTCCACCGACAGGGTGACTCTGTTCAGGGCGTGCACCTCGGCAGCCCCCTGACCGTAAACCTTGGAAACTCGCCGGAGCTCCAGCATGTTCATCCCGTACTCCTCTGTCCCGTCGCTGCTCTAGCAGCGGCGCTTTCGGCATCTGGCCAGGTGGTCGTGATGGCAGCCCGCGTCCCGGCCCGGCCAGGCGGGCCAGGCGACTATGCGTCCCTCGTGCGGACGATGACGAACGCGACTGCGATCAGCGCCGCGGCCAGCAGGACATAGATCCCTGTCTCGATGCCCTGGAACGGCCAGTAGCGGCTGGCGGGCTGATAGGTCGCGAACCCGCTCCAACCGTGAGCTCGCATGCAGGAAAAAACGGCGGACATCGAAGAGCCAGGCTTTGACGTCGGGCCCCCGCTTCCGGGAATCAGCTTCTGGCAGGAGGCAGGCAGCGCGGGGAATAGGTCCCCCCATCCCGCCAGCACGACCTGGCCGGTCTTGCTGACGGCGCCCTGGCTGAACAGCCATGCTGACCCCGACGGCGTGAACGAGCCCGTCACGTTGTAGTAGGTCGTGACCGCCGCCTCGAGTGCGGCCGGACGAAATCGTCGATCACCAGGCGCAGCGCGATGAACCCGCCGAGCGCGACGGTTATCGCAGGGAGGGTGCGGCGTGTCACGGTGCCCGCAGCGATGCCGAGCGCCATGGCGAACACCGCGTAGCCGATGGGGACGATTCCCTGGATGTCGAACTGGCCGGGCCGGAAGGCATTCGCCTGCAACGCGTTGTCCGGACCGGACCACCAGGTGACCAGGGCGGCGATCAGGCCGCCGCAGGCGGCGGCCGCGAGCAGCAGCCAGCCAACTTTGACCGTCAGCCAGCGCGTCCGGGTGACGCTCTGCGCCCACGCGAAATCGCTCGTGCGGGACTCGAGCTCGTGCGCCACGAGCGGCGCGCCCCACAGCACGCCGAGCACGGCAGGCACGATCAGGCCGAGCAGGAGCAGGGCGTCAACCACCTCGCTGCTGGCCAGTGGAGGTTGCTGTTGCAGACATGCCCGGTGCCCCGAGCATGCGGCGAGCATGGAGTGCCAGTGCGACGCGATTTGCAGGCCGCCCGCAAGCATCACCGCCGCGAAGGCGGCGAGCAGCGCGAACGCGATCGCACCCTGGGCGCGGTACTGGCGCCAGACGAGCCAGGTCATGAGTCTTCTCCAACCGTCGTAAGGTGCTTGCCGGCTGGCGCCTCATCGGCGCCCAGGTAAGCCAGCACCAGCTCTTCGAAGGTCACGTCCTCGGTCTGGTAGGCGGGATCGATCACCGGGCCGTTGAGGCGGACCAACAGGGTGGACAGGCTGGCCGTCTCCACGGTCTGCACGACCTTGTGCGCCTGGTCGATCCGCGCGGCGCCCTTAGGCCCGACCAGTACCTTGTGCTCTGCCAAGAGCGTGTCAATGTCACCGCAGAGCTGCACACGGGAGCCGGTCAGCAGGATCATGTGGTCGCACACCCGCTCCAGGTCGGTGACCAGGTGCGAGGACAGCACGACGGTGAGACCGTCCGCGGCGTCCGCCGCGGCCGAGGTCAGTGTGGCGAGGAAGTTACGCCGCGCCAGCGGATCCAGCGCCGCGACCGGCTCGTCGAGCAGCAGCAGCCGCGGTCGTTTGGCGAGTGTCAGCGCCAGTGCTACCTGGGCACGCTGGCCCCCGGACAGCGTGCCCAGGCGCTGGTCAAGCGGAATGCGCAACTCCGTCAGCCGGGTGCGCACCGACGAGGAGTCCCAGCGCGGGTTCATATGCGCCCCGATCCGGATGTGATCCTCGGCGGTGAACCGCCGGTACAGCGGGATCTCCTGGGCGAGGAACCCGATATCGGCGAGGAACGCCGGGGCCTGCCGCGGGGCGCCGCCCAGAACGGCAGCCGTGCCGCCGGTTGGGCTGGCCAGACCAGCGAGCATCCGCAACAGCGTGGTCTTGCCCGCGCCGTTCGGCCCGAGCAGTGCGGAAACCCGGCCCTCGGGCACGGTGACCGTGCACTCGGTCAGCGCCCTGACCCGCCGGTAACGCTTGGACAGCTCATGTGTCTCGATCGCCGTGCTCATGCGATCTCCTCCGGCTCAGAGTCCGCTGCGTCCCGCCGGAACTCGAATGGTGTCGTCCTCATGGCTGGCCGGTTCCAGGGCGGTCGCGGACCGCGTTTGCGGCCGGAGGGTTTAGTCATCTCGGATCGCGTCGCGGATGGACAGCGTGGCTGTGAGTTCATGGCAGCCAGCGTCCCGGTCCGGCGGCGGGGGGCGCATCACGCGCCGGAGCTAGCGCGGGTCCCTCCTTGGAGGGATACGCCGGAGGTTGCACGGAGGTAGCGTGCAGGTGTGCTGGACCGGGTGCGACGCTGGGCGTGGGGGCTTCCAGGCCGGCTGATCGCGTCCTACATTCTCGTCACGCTCGCCGTCGTGGTGCTGGTCGAGGCGCTCGTGCTCGGCTTCCAAGTGCCCTCGCTGGTGAACGGCGCCCAGCTGCAGGCCCAGGTAGACGCCACTGCGAGGAACTACAGCCAGCACCTTTCGGAGCGCGGGCCGGCCGGAACCGTGTTCGGCGGACCCCGCCAGCCGGCGCAGCCCGGTCAGGCCCGGTCGGCCCCGGACGGCACGCTGGTCGTTCCGGCGATCACCGGCCCGATCCACAGCCACTTCGCGGTCACCGCGGTCGTGGCGATTGCCGCCGACGGCATGGTCGTCGCGTCTTCGGCGCCATCCCGGTACCCGTCCGGCCGGGCGGCGGCCAGCGAACTCCCCGCCGCGGCGGCAGAGTCAATCGGAGGCCCACCCACTACCAAAGGCCGCAGCACCCTGGCCACGCCGTACCCCACGCGCTACGGCGGCGTGCTCTTCATGGTCTGGCCGGTGGGCCGCGCGGGCAGCAGCAAGCCGCCGGTCGGCGCGCGGGGACGGGTTGCCTATGTGTATGTGCAGGCGCCATGGTCGCCCGGGTTCATCAACCCTGTCCGCGCCTGGAGCGAGCTGGGTCAGCTCGGCGAAACCGGCCCGCTGCTGCAGTCGGCCCCGTTCGCGCTGCTCATCGCCATCCTGCCGGTCGGCGTATTGTTCGGGCTGCTGGCCTCGTGGCGCCTCGTCCGCCGGGTACGCCGCCTGGAACGAGCCACTCTCGCGGTCGCCGACGGCGATTACACCGTCACCCTGCCGGTCTCCGGCCGGGACGAGGTCGGACGGCTGGAAGCCAACTTCACGAGCATGACCCGCCAGCTCAGCTCCGCGCTGGCCGCTGAACGGCAGCGGGCCACCGGTGACGCGCGGGCCGCGGAACGGGCAAGGATCGCGCGGGAGGTCCACGACGCGATATCCCAGCACCTGTTCGCCCTGCGGATGATCGCAGCCGGGATGCGCCGGGCCGACGCGGGCAATCAGCAGCTGCAGGCGATCGAGCGCATCAGCGAGGAGGCGCTGCGCGACGTGCAGGCACTGCTGATCGAACTGCGCCCGCCGAGCCTGGACGGTGCCGGGCTCGCCCCGGCTCTGCAGGAGATCTGCGCCGCTTACCACGACCGGCTCGGCGTCACCGTCGACGCCAGCCTGGACGACATCACCGTCCCCCAGCCCGTCGAGCACGCCCTGCTGCGCATCACCCAGGAGGCATGCTCCAACGCCGTCCGGCACGGCAACGCCCGCTGGCTTGACGTGTCTATGACTCGCCAGGACGGGTACGTCCAGCTTGCCGTCCGCGACACCGGCACCGGCTTCGACCCGGCCGCCCCGCACGCCGGCTTCGGGCTGGCGCACATTCGTGACCGGGTCGCCGAACTAGGCGGAACCGTGGACATCGATAGCGCACCCGGGTGCGGCGCGGCGCTCACTGTCCGGATGCCGGTGCCATGACGATCCGCGTTGTGGTAGCCGACGACCACCGCGTCGTCCGGGACGGACTGTGCTACCTGCTGAGCCAGGAACCAGACGTTGAGGTCATAGGCGAAGCCGGAGACGGCAGGGAGACTGTTAACGTCGTCGCCGCCACCCGCCCGGACGTGCTGCTGCTTGATCTGTATATGCCCGAAGCGGACGGGCACGCCGTGCTGGCCGCTCTGCGCGACGCGCCGCACTGGCCCGCCGTGGTCGTGCTCACCTCGGCCGCTGACGACGACCATCTCGTCCGCGCGATGCACGCGGGCGCGAGCTCCTACCTGCTCAAGACCGCCTCAGCCGAGGACGTCATCGCCGCCGTCCGCGACGCCGCTGCCGGTACCGCCAGCCTCAGCCCCGTGCTGCTCACCCGGCTCACCCAGGCACTTCGCCGGCCACCGCCGCCAGACCCGCTGCAGCCGCTCTCACCACGCGAACGCGATGTACTGCGCCTGATCGCCCGCGGTCACAGCAACCGGCAGATCGCTCGGGACCTGGCGATCGGCGAGCAGACCGTCAAGACCCACGTCAGCAGCATCCTCACCAAACTCGGCCTGCAAGACCGCGTCCAGGCAGCGATCTTCGCCCTCCGTCACCAGGACAACAGCTGGGAAGTACGACCGTAACTCGCGGCGTCAGGGTCGCGGCGGCCTCACAGCAGTAAGCGCCGATCAGAAGTCCTGATCGAATGCGACCGTCCCGGTCACGCCGACCTGGTAGGCCGACACCCGCCGCTCGAAGAAGTTCGACAGCTCCTGCACATCCCGCAGCTCCATGAAGGCCAGCGGGTTCGGCGAGCCATGCAGCGGCTCGATGCCAAGCCTGGCCAGCCGCCGGTCGGCCACGTGCTGGAGGTACTCGCTGTTAATCGGGCCGCTGCGATGCCGTTAATCTGGCCGCTGCTCCTCGGCAAGTCCCGACCATAGCGGCCGGCTATCCGGTGGAGCGACGTTGGCCGCGAGCCGGCCGAGCAGGCTCTCCAGCATCGCGATCTCCTCTTCACTGACGTTCTGGCGGAGCCGAGCGTCGAAGGCGAAGGCCGCCTCACGCAGCCGCCCGAACGACGACTCCCCCGCCTCGGTGAGCTCGACCACGTGGATCCGCCGGTTCGCCGGGTCGCGCTGCCGGGTGATGAGGCCGGCTGTCTCCATCGCGTTCAGGTGGTGCGTCAGTGTGGCTTCCTTGATGCCCATGGCTTCGGCCAGTTCACGCTGGCTCGCCACACTGCGCATCTTGAGATTGACAAGCACGAGCCATACCGGCAGCGACCCGCCAGCCGCGGCAAGAGCGTCATCGAATGCGCGGCTGATCGCCCTGGACGCCTGCGTCAGATAAAGGCCGATCGGCGTGCGCTCGGGCCGCATGAAAAGAGCATAACACAATCAGTCGAGATCTAAACCTTAGATACCTAACTATATAAGACGGCATCGCGGTCAGCGCCGCGTCGCTATGCCAGTACGACTAGCTACTGCTGCGCTCAGACGTAAACAACATTTGCGCCTGTCAGGCCCGCAAGTTTTCGTGACCACGGGAGAGCGCAGGACCGGTTAGCCAGTTGGCATACGCGCACTGCGCCGGATCGCTGGTCGCGTCGTAACGACGTACCCAGTCGGGGGTTACGACGGCTACCTCGAAGGAGGCGTGCGTAACGCGGGATCCGCGAAATTGTGATGCGTAGAGTCGCTCGTAGCGTCGGCGCTCGTCGTTGTTCACGACTCGGGCTGTGCCCTCGACTTGCACGGATACGCCGTCGTTCCAGCCAATGACGGCTGCGACCCGGTCGTTGCGCTCGATGTTCGTCAGCTTCCGGGCTCCTGCCGGAGCATCGAAGATCAGCTCTCCGCAGTCGGAAACGGCGATGCCTGCCAGAGCAGCCTCCGGCTTACCTGATGGCGACGCGGTCGCGACGACCCCCATCCCGGCGGCTCGAACGAACTCGACGAAGTCGGGCAGGGACAGATCTCCGGTCACCGGGCCAGATTAACTTCCCGCGGCAGGCACTGGCCATCCGCTCGTTATCCGCATGCCAGCGCGTCACGCAAGGCCGCGCACAGACGGGCGACGCAGGTACTGAACGCATGCCCCGGGGGCGTGGCGTAACCGACGACCAGGGCCGGACCGAGTTCCGGGCCGCCGACCCAGCCCTCCGCGTCAGCCCGGCAGCTGGCCAACCCTTCCAGCGCGAGCCCGCGGCCGGCCGCCCGGGCGATAACGTCCTCCTCCGCGACCCCGGCCGGCAGCCGGACCAGCACGTGCAGGCCGGCCGCGATGCCAGTGACACTGACACCCGGCACCTGCCTGCGGAGCTCGCTGACCAGCCGGTCCCGCCGCGCGCGGTAAGCCAGCCTGGCCCGGCGCACCTGCCGGTCGTAGCCGCCCGAACTGATGAACTCGGCCAGCGTGAGCTGGTCAAGGCTGCTGCTCAGGCGGCCCGTCTCGCGCTTGATCGCGGTGAGCTCGCCGACCAGCCGGTCCGGGACGGCGAGCCAGCCAAGGCGCAGGCCGGGAACGAGGCTCTTGCTTGCCGTTCCGGCGTAGACCACATGATCAGGCGCCAGCGACTGGAGCGCGCCCACCGCCTGGCGGTCGTAGCGGAACTCGCCGTCGTAATCGTCCTCGATGATCAGGCCGTTGCCGGCCGCCGCCCAGTCGACAGCCTGCCGTCGGCGTTTCGGCGCGAGTGCGACGCCCAGCGGGAACTGGTGCGCCGGCGTCAGCAGCATGGCCCCCGCGCTGTCAACTGGCGGCACGCCGTCGGCCAGCGCGCCCCGGTCATCGACCGGCACCGGAGCCAGCCTCATGCCCGCCGACACGGCAACCTGCCGGTGACCCGGATGACCGTACGCCTCAATCGCCAGCGTGCGCTGTCCCGTGGTTCTCAGCAGGTCACAGAGCAGTTCCAGGCCCTGGGTGAAGCCGGCGCACACGATGATCCGGTCCGGCGACGCACTGACGCCGCGAGCGCGGGCAATGTACTCCGCCAGCGCCGCGCGGAGCGTTGGCAGGCCGCGCGGATCGGCGTAGCCAACCAGTGAGCGAGCTGGCGCGGCGGCTAGCGCCCGCCGGGCTGCGGCCAGCCACGCCGCGCGCGGAAATGCCGACACATCTGGAAAACCAGGGCGCAGGTCGTACCGGCCGGCAGCGGGCGCGTCGGGTGTTTGCGCGCGCCCGCCCGATGGCACGAGCGCCGCCTGCTCGGCTACCCAGGTCCCCGAACCGTGCCTGGCCGCAAGCCAGCCCTCGGCGACGAGCTGGCCGTAGGCGTCGGCAACGGTGTTGCGCGCCAGGCCGAGATCGGCGGCGAGGGCCCGCGACGAGGGCAGCGCCGTCCCGGCCGGCAACCTGCCACTGCGCACAGCCTCCCGCAGCGCAGACTCAAGCGCAGCTTTTGGCCGGGTGCCGGACAACTCGAGGTGGAGGTCGAGACCGGCGGAAGTGGCCCACGTTTCCTCCATGGAACTGGATCTTAAACCTGATCCTGTCGCTCGCTAGCCTGAAATTGAACGCAAGCAACGAGGAGGAATCCGATGACCACGGTTCAGCCCAGGATCGACTTCGACAAGCACGCCGCAGGCTTCTACCGCGCCATGGCGCACCTCGACCAGGCGGCGACCAAGGAACTCGACAACGCCGGAATCGACGTACTGCTGCGCGAGCTTGTCCGCATCCGCGGCTCCCAGCTCAACGGTTGCGCGTACTGCATCGACATGCACACCAAGGACGCCCGGGCAGCCGGCGAGACCGAGCAGCGGATCTACGCGCTCGCAGCCTGGCGGGAGACGCCTTTCTTTAGCGACCGGGAACGCGCTGCGCTCGGGCTGGCAGAGTCGGTCACGCTGATGCCCGAGACGCATGTCCCTGACGCAGATTTCGCTCAGGCGGCCGAGCAGTTCTCGGAGACCGAGCTCGGTGCGCTGATCAGCCTGATCGTCACGATCAACGCCTGGAACGCGATTGGCGTCACCACGCACGCCTGGCTGCCCGGCTCTTACCAGCCCTGACCCGGGCTGGGCAGGCCTAGGCTGGCGCCGCCGACCCCCATTGCAGCGGCAGCGACTCCACTCCGTAGATGCCCTCGATGCCGCCGAGCACGGCCGGCCCGGCGGCTTCCAGGCCGGGCATCCGCGGCGCAAGGAACGCGATGGCCTCTTCCAGCTCCGCCCGGGCCAGATTCGCGCCGAGGCAGAAGTGCGCGCCCGCGCCGAAGGTCAGCAGCCGCCCGTCCCGCTGGGCAGTGATGTCGAAGTCCTCGCCGCCCGGCTGTTCGCGGTTGCCTCGCTCGGCGCACACCGCCACTATGGTGCCTGCCGGGAACAGGACTCCGCGGTACTCGACGTCCTCCAGGCAGATGCGAGCGGTGAACGGAGTGATCGGCTCGGCCCGCAGTACCTCTTCGACCGCTGCCCCGACCAGCTCTGGCCGCTGCCGCAGCGCAGTCCACTGATCCGGGTGCGCGGCGAACAGCCGGAACGCGTGGCCCAGCTGGGCCTGAGTGGTATCGACGCCCCCGGCGATCACGTTCAGCACGAGATTGACGCACTCGGGGTGCGACAGCCGGTCACCCTCCTCGGCGGCGGTCAGCAGCGCGGTCAGCAGGTCGTCACCGGGCTCGGACTGGCGCATGTGCAGCAAGGCCTCGACATAGTCGTAGACCTCGGCCGCCGCACGCTCCAGCTCGGGCACCTGAGTACCGAGCGCCTGGATATCGAACTGGCGCTGAATCAGGCTCGACCACTGCTGCAAGCGGGGCGCGTCGGCCTCTGGTGCGCCGAGCACCGCCGCAATGGTCAGCGCGGGGTACGGCCGCGCGATCGCGGAGACGAACTCGCAGCTCGCCTCCCCCTCGATGGCGGACCAGAGCCGGCCCATGAAAGCCCGCATGGCCGGCCGCCAGCGATCGGCCGCGCGCGGCGTGAACGCACCGCCGACAAGTGACCTCAGTCGCCGGTGCTGCGCCCCGCGCTGGTTGAGGATGTTCGCGTCGATCTGCTCGCGCAGCCGCCCCGACGTCACGCCGAACAGGTCGGCAATCTCCCTGCCCGGGAACGCGGTGGCCCGCGACCGCAGGAAGAACTCCGCGGACTCCCGGTCGAGCACGATGAACGCGAGCGGCGACCCGGCCAGCCAGCTGAACTCGCCGCTGCGAACGACTCCGGCGAGCCGCTTGTGGTAGCCGTCTCCGGCCAGCTCCCCGGCGGTCAGGTCGATCTGCGCGAGATCAAGTTCCGAAACGACCCTCATGCAGACACAGTCTCGCGGCAGGCCAATGCCGCGCAAGGCCAGCCGGCCGGCTCGCTAGGGTCTGCATGTGATCGATCTCGATGCGGACGTCCTCGTTCTCGGTGCCGGAGTCATCGGCTTGAGCACGGCTGTTTGCCTGGCAGAAGCCGGAGTTAGCGTCGCCGTTGCCGCCGCTGATCCGCCGGAGCGGACTACCTCCGTGGCAGCGGGTGCCATCTGGGGGCCGCATCTGGTCGGCATGGACGAGCGGATCGAGCGCTGGGCCAAGGTGACCCTAACCTCGCTGGCGAAGCTCAGCCATCCGGAACTGGGCGCAAACGAGCTGGCCGGCATCGTGCACACCCCGAAGGGAGTTGCCGCGAGCCGCGATAGCGACGCGCCTGCGCCGGAGTTCGCCGCGACGGCCGATGACCTGGCGCCGTGCGCGCCAGACGAGATTCCGCCCGGCTATGCGTCCGCCTGGCGGCTGACCGCGACGACCGTGGCAATGCCCGGTTACCTCGGCTATCTTGCGGGGCGGTTCGGCCGGGCGGGCGGTAAAAGCGCGTTCCCGGCAAAAATCGGCAAGCTCAGCGACGCGAGCCGGCTGGCGCCGTCGGCCAGGGTCATCGTCAACTGCACCGGCTGCGGCGCCCGCGACCTGGTGCCCGACCCGGATGTGGTCCCAGTGCGCGGTCAGGTCGTGGTGGCCGCCAACCCGGGGATCACCGAGTTCTTCGTCGGTACCAGCAGCGAACCCGGCGACCTGACTTATCTATTTCCGCACGGTGACGTCGTCGTGCTGGGCGGCACTGAGCAGCGGGGCAACTGGAGCCTGGACGCTGACCCGGACACCGCGGCGGACATCATCGCGGCGTGCGCTGTGATCGAGCCGGCCCTGCGCGGGGCGTCGGTGCTCGAGCACCGGGTGGGACTGCGGCCTGCCAGGTCGCGGGTCCGGCTGGAAGCGGAGCGGAGCGGCAACCTCACGATCGTGCACAACTACGGGCACGGCGGCTCCGGGGTCACGCTCTCCTGGGGCTGTGCCGAGGACGCTGCCGAACTCGCGCTGGCGGCTCTGGCGGTGTTTCCATGATCGTTGAGACTTATGCATGACGCTCCCGCGTGCATAAGTCTCAACGATCAACTGGAAATCAGAAGCCGGGGAAGATCGCGCGGAGCTTATCCAGCGTGTCCTGATCGCCGGACACAGACGCGGGCGTGTGCTCGCCATCCAGCCGGCCGTAGGACAGCCGGAGCAGCGCCTCAGCCGGCATCGTCACGTGCGGCACGGCGTCAGCGTCTGCCTCTGACAGGTCCCCTGGCCAGTCCGTCACGCTGATCGACTCGCCCGAGGTCAGCAGGTAGTCGCGGGCCGGGTCCGTAGTGGTGATCCGCACCGCGAACGGCTCGGGCAGCGGCTTGCCGAGCCGCGGCGCGAGGAACTGCGGCACGTTGTCGATGAGCAACTCGACGGCGTCGGCCTGAACCGTCGCGTCCGGGTCCTGCATCACCGCCAGGTCCCAGGTGTGCAGCACGTGCTCACCGAGGCGCAGCCGGATCATGCCTACCGCGTCGAGCTGCATGCCGAAGAAGTCCAGCCGCGCTGCGGCCAGTTCGGCGTCGGAGAGCCCTTCCAGCGTCGCGACGTGTCGCTCATCTGACTCGATCGCGTCGGCTGCCTGCGCGTCCGGAGTCTTTGCATTCCAGACGTCCCATATGGGCTGAAAGGCTTCGCGGCCGGCGGGCTCGCCGGTGCCCAGCGCACCTGGCAGCGTCACGAGTGCGATCTCCGCTCCGCTTCCCAGGTGGGACAGCACCTGCGCGTTGCTCCAGTCGCGGCAGTACGACTTGTCGCGAATCTCATCTGGCGTCATCGGCTGTACCAGGCCCGCGAGCCGGTCGTGCGACTCGCGCAGAGTCGCGATCCACGTACGGGGGTCGTCGCTCACTATTTTCCTCCTAATAACGAAACGGGCTCGTTCAGGATCTCAGCATCCTGTTGTGCCGCCGCTAAGGTGGGCAGGGTGGATATCGGATTCGGCGCCCCCGTGTCGGGCGCATGGGCCACACCGCAGAATCTAGCGGCCTTCGCAGCCGGCGCTGAACGCGACGGGTACCGGTCGTTGTGGAGCTTCCAACGGTTGCTCGTCCCGGTCGGCTCGGGCATGGACCCGGTCTACCAGAGCGTGCTCGATCCGATGGCCGCGCTGTCGTTCGCCGCCGCCGTCACCAGCGTCATCCGGCTCGGCGTCGCTATCGTCAACGCACCGTTTGTCTCCCCCGGGTACCTTGCCAAGCAGGCCACGTCGGTCGACGTGCTGTCCGGCGGTCGGCACGACCTCGGCATCGGCATCGGCTGGATGCCAGAAGAATTCGCGCTGACCGGTGCCGACATGGCTCGGCGCGGCGCGCGCGTGGCCGAATACGTGCAGGTGCTGCGGACCCTCTGGGCAGGCGGGGACAGATCCTTCGATGGCTCGTTTTACCGCGTGCCGGCCGGCACCCAGGCGCCGCCGCCAGTTCAGGCTGGCGGGCCGCCGGTGCTACTTGGCGGGCTGGCCAGGCCGGCCCTTGAGCGGGTTGGCCGGATCGCTGACGGCTGGATTACCTCCAGCCGGACCGACCTGTCGACGATCGATCAGCTGATTGAGATCGTCAAGGAGTCTGCTGCGGCTGCTGGCCGCGATGCCGAGGCGCTGCGGATCATCTGCCGTGGTGTCGTGCGGGCGGGCGCGCCGGTGGCGGGGCCGGACGGGCAGCGACTGCTGCTGTCCGGCAGCTACGAGCAGATCCGGGCCGACACCGAGCGTCTGGGCACGCTCGGCGTGACCGAGGTGTTCTATGACCTCAACTGGGATCCGGAAATCGGGTCACCGAACGTCGATCCCGCCGGTGCAGCCGAACGAGCCCGCGAGATCATGCAGGCGCTGGCCCCAGTCGCGGCATGAGCGACAGACCTGCCGGTCCGCCCGTGCGGGTGGTGCCTTATGACGAGGACTGGCCGCGCTGGGCGTCGGCGGAACTGGCGACACTGACCGCGGCGCTCGGCGACCTGGTCTTGGATGCCGCTCATATCGGCAGCACGTCGATACCGCAGATGGCCGCGAAGAACGTCCTTGACCTGCAGTTGTCAGTGTGGGACCTGCAGGAGGCGGCGGCCGCTTTCGACGCCCCGCTGGCCGACCTGGGCTACGTCCGCCTCCCGTACGAGCGCGATCACGTGCCGGCCGGCGACGACAGCGATCCTGGCCAGTGGGTGAAGCGGACCTGGAGCCGCCGCAACCATCCCGGTGGTGACGTAAACCTGCACGTGCGTGTCGTCGGGTCGCCGAATGAGAGGCTGGCCTTGCTGTTCCGTGACTACCTGCGCGCCCATCCGGTCGCGGTGGCGGCATACAGCCGGTTCAAGCAGGTGCTCGCCGCGGAGATCGTCAATCTGGAGCCCTACACCGACATTAAGGATCCGGTAGTTGACCTCGTCGTCGCCGCTGCAAGCGACTGGGCGAGCGCTGAAGGCTGGCAGCCGCACGCCGGCACATAGGGATCCGGGCAAATCGACCTGCCGGAGCGTCGCGGATCGGACACCCTACAGATTTGATGAGTTCCCATAACCGTTTCGCACCTTTTGCACTCACCAAACCTGGGGGGTGTGGAGTCCCGGAGCGCTGTCAGCCCACGCGACGCCGTAGGGAAGCGTCTGTCAGCGCGGGCGGCTGATAGCCGCGGTCCGCAGGATTGAGGTTCATCCCTGGCGGCACGATCTCGTCAATCCGGTCGAGCAGGTCGGCGGGGAGGCCGTCGGCTGGCGCGCCGAGCTGACTGTCCAGATGCTCCATGGTGCGCGGGCCGATGATCGCCGATGTCACTGCCGGGTGGCTCAGCACGAATCCCAGTGCCAGGTGAATCAGGGACATGCCGGCCTCAGCGGCCAGTCCGGCCAGTTTGTCCGCCGCCTCCAGTTTCAGCTGGTTGCCGGGCAGGCTGAGGTCGAAGCGGTGCGGCAGCCGCTGGGCACGTCGGCTGGCCGGCATGTCCGCGTTAAGCCGGTACTGGCCGGACAGCCAGCCGCTGGCAAGCGGCCCCCAGCTGATGACGCCGAGCTCATAGCGCTGGCAGGCCGGCAGTACATCGGCCTCGATGCCGCGAACCAGCATCGAGTAGGGCGGCTGCTCGCAGACGAAGCGCTCCCTCCCGCGACGCTGCGAGGTCCACTGAGCTTCGACGATCGACTCCGCCGGGAAAGTGGAATGGCCTGCATAGCAGATCTTCCCGGCCTTAATCAGGTCGGAGAGCGCAGCGAGGGTTTCGTCGATATCCGTGGCCGGGTCGGGGCGGTGAATCTGGTATAGGTCGATGTAGTCGGTGCCGAGCCTGCGCAGGCTGTTCTCGCACTCCCTGATCAGCCAGCGCCGTGAGTTGCCCCGCTCGTTGACGTCGTCACCCATCGCACCGTGCGCCTTGGTCGCGAGCACCACATTGGCCCGGCGGCCGCCGGCCAGCGCCTTGCCTACGATGAGCTCCGACTCGCCGGAGGAGTACACATCGGCGGTGTCGATGAAATTGATGCCAGAGTCAAGCGCTCGGTTAATGATCCGGACCGACTCATCATGGTCCGGGTTGCCCCAAGCGCCGAACATCATCGCGCCCAGGCACAGCGGACTCACTCGAACGCCGGTCGAACCAAGTATGCGCATGCTCATAACGGTCACCCTATGACGAGCCCTCCGGGTCTCGCGGAGTCGCCTAGGCTGCCGGGATGCCGACGCCGCAGCTTGTTGATGTTCGCTGGCACCTGCTCAGCGATCTGCCGGCGAGTATGCCTGACCGGCACCGGCAATGCCTTCACGATGCCCTCAGCGGGAGCCTCGAGGCGAGATTCCAGATCTGCTAGCGAGGGCGTCCTCCGGGCGCGGGCAGCATGCCCAGCTCGATAGCGGTGGTGACGGCTGCGGTCCGGTCGGACACGCCGAGCTTGCCGAACGCCCTCAATAGGTGCGTCTTCACCGTCGCCTCGCTGATGTACAGCGCCCGGCCGATCTCCGCGTTGGTGCCGCCGCGGGCAACGAGGGCGAGCACTTCGGTCTCGCGTGCCGACAATGGCTCGGCGGCCGGGCGGCGCAACTGTGAGACCAGCCGGCCCGCAACGGCCGGCGCGAGCACGGTCTCGCCACGGGCGGCGGCCCTTATCGCAGCGACCAGGTCCTGCCGCGGTGTGTCCTTCAGCAGGTAACCGGCCGCTCCAGCCTCCACCGCCCGGAGGATGTCGGCGTCGGTCTCGTAGGTGGTCAGCACCACTACGCGGGTGCCGGGCGCGGTCGCGAGGATGCCCGAGGTGGCCGTTACGCCGTCGCCTCCTGGCATCCGCAGGTCCATCAGCACGACGTCCGGCCGGTGCAGTCTGGCCATGACGACGGCCTCATCGCCGGACCCG
>DASXIA010000211.1:0-1541 GCA_036488155.1 Streptosporangiaceae bacterium
GTCATCAATGTCGGCGGAGGCCCGACCGACGACAAGCCCGCGGTCACCCTCGAGACGCCACGCGACCCCGACCGGGTCAGCAGCTTTCTCAATATCCGGGTCGCAGACATCCAAGCCGTGTACGACGAGTGGAGCGCCCGAGGTGCTAACTTCCTGACCCCCCCGAAACAGCACCAGTACGAGATCCGCTGCTACATCCGCGATCCGGACGGTTACCTCATCGAGGTGGGGCAAACCACCGACCAAAGCGGGGACTGGTCGCCCGCTCGCTGGCCATCGAGTACGCCCAGCGGACAGTCCGACTGAATGCCGTCTCCCTCCGTGTCATGACGACGGCGACGAGAGCCGCCAGGATCGTGCCATGAGGTACGTCACCTAGCCACGCGACCAACACCAAGGTCCGGGTTCAGCAGATCGCGAAGCCGAACCCTGAGACGTCACCAATGCCCTGAATGGAGCGCTGCGGCTGGGCGCGCGGGGCTGGGAGACTGCGCTGTTGCCGGCGCCCGACGGTTCTGGCTCGCAGGTAGATGGGCTGTCGCTCCTGCGCACGTCAGCACCAACTCAGCACCATCCGTACCAAGGGACTGCGCAGCTGGGGCGGACCGTTCGGGTCCGCTTAATGCTGAACTGCTGGTATCCCACCGCTGCGTGCGGGGCCGGCACCCCTAGGCCGTCCGAGGCGCGGAGCTCACGATCATTCAGCAAGCGCGCGCGGCCCTGCGGAGCCCGCACAGGCTTACAGTCAGGGCGTGGCTAGGCTAGCCGCAGCAGATCATCAGAAGGAACGCCATGCCGCAGCTCAGTCCCGACCGGTATTTCGCAGAGATCGAAGCAAGTACAGCAGGGTTGGCCGAGATCGTGGCCGAGCACGATCAGAGTCTGCCGATCCCCACCTGCCCGGAATGGACACTGCGTCAGCTTGTCACGCACGTTGGCAGAACGCACCGGTGGGCGGCCGAAATCACGCGCACGAGGTCTGACGCATTCATTCCGTTCCGCGAGGTACCAGACGGCAAGCTGCCGGATGATCGCGCCGAGCAGCCGGCGTGGCTGCGTGCCGGCGCAGCGCGGATCGTCGACGCTGTGCGGGAAGCGGACGGCGATCTCGTCTGGTCGTTCACCGGCCCGACGCCTGCCGGTTTCTGGATACGGCGGATGGCGCACGAGACGCTAGTGCACCGAGCCGACGCCCAGCTCGCTGCCGGCGCCGAGCCCGGCCCGGTCATTGACGCAGAGGTAGCTGCCGACGCCATCGACGAATGGCTGACGCTGCTAACCGACGGGATTCTCGGCAACGCCGACGAGCCGATCAAGGCGCTGCCCGCCGGTGCCGCGCTGCACATTCACGCGACCGATGACGGACTGGGCGGCTGCGGCGAGTGGATGATCCGGCACGACGCGGGCGGCCTGACCGTCGAGCCAGGACATGACAAGGGTGATGCCGCCCTGACCGGTCCGGCCGCCAGCTTGCTGCTCGTGCTGATGCGGCGAAAGCCGGTCTCCGATCCGGCAGTGACCGTTCACGGGGACAGCGCCAT
>DASXIA010000220.1:0-2715 GCA_036488155.1 Streptosporangiaceae bacterium
CCACGCCCGAGCGCTGGCAAATCCGCAGAAACCCGCTGGAGGACTGATGTCAGCGAATGGACTGACCGCGGCCAGGAGCCGGGAAGCCGCATCGCGGCCTACTGTGCCGGCCTTCTTGTGGCTGCGAGCATTTCCCGGCGAGGCCAGCCAGGTCCGCGAGGCACGGCACTGGATCGAGAGCCTCCTGCCCGACTGCGACGCGCGGGAGACGCTAGCCCTGATCGCCAGCGAGTTCGGCGCGAACGCGACGGAGCACACCCGCAGCGGCGATCCCACTGGCCAGTTCACCGTCCATCTCGCCTGGTCGCCCGCCATGGTCCGGCTCGCGGTCGGGGACGAGGGGTCCTCGCTGCCACCCGAGGCGGTTACCGCCACCTTGGACGCCGAGCACGGACGTGGCCTGTTCATGGTCGATGCCATGGCCGCGGACTGGGGCTGCGCCGATGGCGCCGAAGGCCGCTTCCTGTGGGCCGACGTGCCATGGCTGGGGCAGGGTGGCCCGGATCGGATCAGGCCGAACGGCGCGATGCCGACGGTCGAGGCCATCCGCAGGCTGCGCCTGGCCTGCCCTGGAATCCAGGTCGGATACGACGGCGATCCCGCCGCCTGGTGGGGCTTGCTGCCCGGCAGCAGCTACCCCGCCGACCGGATCATCGCCCCGTGCTTCGGCTCGCTCAGCCAGCTGGCCATCGCGCAGACGCCGCAGCGCCTGGACTGCTAGGCGCCGGGCTCCTTGTCTTTTGCGTTTTTTGCCCGGCGTTTTTCCCCGCGCGCCACGGTCTCGATCATGTCGGCGACCGACTCCCGCCCTTCGGGGGACATGCTGGCCAGCAGACGCAGCGACTCTCTTCCCAGGCCCGCTTCCCGGACGACCGCAAGCGCGTCGAGCTGCTCCCGGGCCGCTGCCGCCTCTTCGTCGTCCCCGAAGTAGCCGAACGGGACCTGGAAGAACTCGGCCAGCGCGGCGAGGACCTTGCGCGTCGGGTTGTCGGAACGGCCGGTGCGCAGCTTCCAGATCAGCGAGTGCGAGTAGTCGTTTCCCGTCGCCTCGCTGATCGCCTGCGCGATGTCCCGGTCCGACTCGACGCGGGCCCGGCCCTCCGGCCACCGGTGCCGGAGCAGCCACTCGACCTTCTCGCCGAGCGAGCCGGGATCCGTCCTGTCCGCGCTCACGAACCGCCTCCGATGCCTGCCGGGAAAACCATGAAACCTCGTTCTGTAACTCTAAGTTGACAAGCCTTCTCCCCGGGACCTAACCTGGCAATGTAAATTTTAATCCACTGATCATTGATTAGTGGCTACAAGTCTACTGTCGTTGACACTTCGCCGTTTGAGACCAGCCACCGAGAGCGCGACATAAGGGGGCCACATGGTGACCGCTCTTGCCCAGCAGCCCGTTGAAGCGGACCCGCACCTAACGCACGATCCCGTTCGCAGCGCTGACCCGAGACCTCTCCCGATCGCTCATGCCGCCCTCGTGGTCAAAATCGCGGCGGGGGTCCTCACCCCTCTCGTCGCCAGCCTGGCGGTACTCGCCGGGATCGGCTCGTTCGCCACCATCCGGCACCTGGCGGTGCCCTGGTTCGGCAATATCGGATGGATCGTGCCCGTCGGGATCGACATCGGCATCTTCGCGCTGCTCGCCTGGGACCTCCTGGCCGAGTACCTCGGGTTCCCGTGGCCCGTGCTGCGCTGGACCGCGTGGGCCTTCACCGGCGGCACCGTCTACCTGAACGTCGCCGCCGCCCACGGCAGCCATGCCGCGGCCGTGATGCACGCCGCCATGCCTATCCTCTTCGTCACCGTCTTCGAGGGCATCCGGCACCTCATCAGGCAGTGGACCGGCCTCGCCGACGAGACCATGATCGAGCGCATCCGGATATCCCGCTGGCTGCTGGCTCCCTGGTCCTCGTTTTCCCTCAAGCGCCGCATGGTGCTGTGGCAGGTCACCAGCTACCGCCGCGGGCTCATCCTCGAGCACCAGCGGCTCCAGGCCGTCGCCCGGCTGCAAGAGGAATACGGCCGCTTCCTCTGGCGCTGGAAGGCACCGCTCCGCGAACGGCTCGCCCTGCGGCTGTCCTGGATCGAAGCCGCTACCTACGAGGACATCGTCGACCCAGTTGATGTTCCGGCCGCCCTCGAACCAGCTGACGACCGCGACCAGCTGATCATCGCCACCGCGAACGGGATCCTCCGAGACGCCAGGGAACAAGGCCAGCGCCTCGGCCAGCTCGCACTGGCCAAGCGCCTGCGCGAGGAAGGACATGCCATCGCCAACGATCGCCTCCGCTGGCTGATGACCGTGGTGGATGACACCACGCCTATAGATAAGGACAAGGCATGAAGGGCGCCACCTTCCATCGGTGCGGGTGCAGCAATCCGGAGACCGGCAAGCGATACGCGCCGGGCAAGTGCCCCCGGCTGACCTCGAACAAGCGCGCCGACCGCGACCACGGAAACTGGTGGGGCCGGTACGACGCGCCCATGGGCGCGGACCAGAAGCGACGACAGCCGTGGATCGGCCCGTTCGAGACTCAGACCGCAGCAGAGAACGCCCTGGCGGCAGAGCTAGCCCGTCTCGGCGCGGGCAGCCCCGTGCTCGACAAGAAGATCCTGGTCAAGGACTACCTGGCCACCTGGCTGGAGGGCAAGCGCAGCCTGAAGTCCGACACGTTCAAAAGCTACGAAGAGGCGATCCGGCTCTACTTCAACCCG